>USDP01000088.1 GCA_900553545.1 uncultured Eubacteriales bacterium
CCCCGCCGCAGCGGAAAAGCCTTCCCCGGAGGGGAATGCTTTCGGGCGGACAGAGTCGTCCGCCCCTACAAGGACTTGCTTCTTTGGCAAAAAAAGAACTGAATGGGTTCAAAAAATATTAAATATTCACTCTACTTCATATTGAGGTACACATTTATGACCGACTTATCGAAAATTCGCAATTTTTCCATTGTGGCGCACATTGACCACGGCAAGTCCACGCTGGCTGACCGGCTGCTCGAGGAGTGCCGCGCGATCGACAAGCGCGAGATGGAGGATCAGGTGCTCGACAACATGGACCTCGAGCGCGAGCGCGGCATCACCATCAAGGCCCGCGCCGTGCGCCTCGACTATACGGCGGACGACGGGGAGCAGTATGTGCTGAACCTGATCGACACGCCAGGCCATGTGGACTTCAACTACGAAGTATCCCGCAGCCTGACGGCCTGCGAGGGCGCGATCCTCGTGGTGGATGCGTCGCAGGGCATCGAGGCGCAGACGCTCGCGAACACGTATCTTGCCATCGACGCGGGGCTGGAGGTCCTGCCGGTCATCAACAAGATCGATCTGCCCGCCGCGCGGCCCGAGGAGGTCAAGCACGAGATCGAGGACGTCATCGGCATTCCTGCGCTCGACGCGCCGGAGATCTCGGCGAAAAACGGCATCAACATCCATTCGGTGCTCGAAATGGTCGTCCGCGACGTGCCCGCGCCGAAGGGCGACCGGTGCGCGCCGCTGCAATGCCTGATCTTCGACAGTCAGTACGATTCCTACCGCGGCGCCATCGTCTACATGCGCGTCATGAACGGCACCGTCCGCCCCGGCATGGACATCCGCTTCATGGCGACCGGCGCGGTCTATAAGGTCGTCGAGGTCGGCTATCTGCACCCGCTCGGCATGTCTCCCGCAGAAGAGCTGGGCGCGGGCGAGGTCGGCTATCTGACGGCCTCCATCAAAACGGTGTCCGACACGCGCGTCGGCGACACGGTCACGTCGGTCGAGCGGCCTTGCGCCGAGGCCCTGCCGGGCTATCAGCAGGCGCAGCCGATGGTCTTCTCCGGCGTGTATCCGGCGGACGGCTCGAAATACGGCGATCTGCGTGACGCGCTGGAAAAATTGAAGCTGAATGACGCCTCGATGAGCTATACGCAGGAAAACTCCATCGCCCTCGGCTTCGGCTTCCGCTGCGGCTTCCTCGGCCTGCTGCATATGGAGATCATCCTCGAGCGGCTCGAGCGCGAATACAATCTCGACCTCATCACGACGGCCCCGAACGTCGTCTACAAGATCACGAAGACCGACGGCACGCAGCTCGACGTCTACACGCCGCTGAACTATCCCGACCCGGCGGAGATCGCCGAGAGCATGGAGCCGTTCGCAAAGGTGAGCGTCATCGCGCCGCCGGACTATGTCGGCGCGATCATGGATCTCTGTACGAACCGGCGCGGCGAGTTCAAGGACATGCAGTACCTCGACCAGTCGCGTGTGGAACTGCACTACTCCATGCCGCTGAACGAGATCATCTACGACTTCTTCGACGCGCTGAAATCCCGCACGCGCGGCTATGGCTCGCTCGACTATGAGCTGGAAGGCTACCGGCCGAGCAAGCTCGTCAAGCTCGACATCCTGCTCAACGGCGAGATCGTCGACGCGCTGAGCTTCATTCTGTTTGCCGACAATGCTTACGCCCGCGCGCGCAAGATCTGCGAGAAGCTGAAGGAGAATATCCCGCGCCAGATGTTTGAAATTCCGGTGCAGGCCGCCATCGGCGGCAAGGTCATCGCCCGCGAGACGATCAAGGCGCTGCGCAAGGACGTGCTCGCCAAGTGCTACGGTGGCGACATCACGCGGAAAAAGAAGCTGCTCGAAAAGCAGAAAGAGGGCAAGAAGCGTATGCGCACGTTCGGCACGGTGTCCGTGCCGTCGGAGGCGTTCATGGCGGTCCTGAAACTGGACGAGGAATAAGATATGGCTTTGAAATTCCCACAGCTCCATGTGGTGGAAAACAACAAAAAAAGTCTCGGCATCTATGTCCACATCCCGTTTTGCCGGAGCAAGTGCGAATACTGCGACTTCTATTCGCTGCCCGGCGCGCGGGACAAGGACAGGATGGACGAATATACCGCTGCGCTCGTCGCGCACATCCGCGAGGCGGCGACCGGCGCAAACGGCTATGAGGTGGACACGGTCTACTTCGGCGGCGGCACGCCGTCGTTCTTCGGCGCGGGCGGACTGGCCCGCATCTTCGCGGAGATCGACCGGCGCTTCGACGTCAGCCGCGACGCGGAGGTCACGTTTGAGGCCAATCCGGACTCTGTGACGCTGCCGATGCTGACGCATCTGCGCCGCGCGGGCTTCAACCGCATCTCCATCGGTGTGCAGTCTGACCTCGACGAGCAGCTCAAGGCCCTCGGCCGCCCACACAACTATAAGCAGGCGCAGCAGGCCGTCAGCCTCGCGCGCCGCGCGGGCTTCGACAACCTGTCGGTCGACCTGATGTTCGGCCTGCCGAACCAGTCGCGCGAGCAGTGGATGGAGACGCTGCGCCACGTCATCGACCTCAAGGCCGACCACATCTCCTGCTACGGCCTGAAGGTCGAGGAAGGGACGAAGCTCTGGACGTATAAGGACTGCGCCAATCTCCCGGACGACGACGCGCAGGCGGACATGTATTTCTACGCAGTGCAGACGCTGGAGGAATTCGGCTATCACCAGTACGAAATTTCAAACTTCGCAAAGGACGGCTTCATCTGCCGGCACAACATGAAATACTGGACGGGCGACGAATATCTCGGATTCGGTCCCTGCGCCGCGTCGGACTTTGCGGGCAAGCGGTTCACCATCCAGGCCGACCTGCAAAAATACCTCGACGGCGTGAAGACGAAGGGCGTCATCCTCTCCGAGTGCGACACGATCCCGCTGCGCGAGCGCGCGGGCGAATATCTGATGCTGCGCCTGCGTACCGTGGACGGCATCGAGGAGGGCGAATATACGAAATCGTTCCTTCTGCCGTTCGAGCCGCTGCAAAAGGTGCTTGAAAAGCTGGAAAAGAACGACCTCTGCGTCCAGAACGGCGGCCGCTGGCGCCTGACGCCGAAGGGCTTCATGCTCTCCAATCAGGTGATCCTGACGCTGCTCGAGGCGCAGCAGCGTTCAAAACCCCTGGCGCAGAGACGTTGAGGCACAAGATATAGCGATTTTGCGTGCGGATGCGCACAAGTTCGCAATTTCCGCAAAAAAGAATTGACAAACCGGGGGCAAATCCGGTATAATACTATCCGTATGTTCGGTGAACATACGATTTTTGACTCGCTGCGGCCGCGCAAGCGGCTGTTGAGCATATTTTTACAGGAGGTGTAGAATCCATGGCAACTGTTCGTACCTATCAGCCCAAGAAGCTCCACAGATCCAAAGTACACGGCTTCCGCAAGAGAATGGCTACCGCCAACGGCCGCAAGGTCCTTGCCCGCCGCCGCGCCAAGGGCAGAGCGAAGCTGTCCGCGTAAGCGGGGGCTTCTACACCGCATATACAGTCACTACGGGGTGAATGGAATCATGGTTCTGTTCGCCCCTTCTGTCTATCATCCGTTCGTTTTTTCAGGGGGCAGATATGCGCTTTTCCCATTCCCTCAAGCTCAACCACATCTTCCGTCGGCTCTATCGCAGCGGCAAAAACGCCGCGAACCGCTATCTCGTGCTCTACTGCCGGGGCAACGGCTCGAAGGGCAACCGCATCGGCATCACGGTGAACGCCAAGCTGGCGCATGCTGTACATCGCAACCGCGTCCGGCGGCAGCTGCGGGAAATCTACCGGCTGCATGAGCAGGAGTTCCAGCCCGGCCACGACCTTGTCGTGGTGGTGCGCTCGCGCGCGATCGGCGCGCCGTATGGGAAGCTGGAGGAGGCATATCTCGCGCTGGCCGCGCAGCTCGGTCTGCTGCGGGAGGATGTATGAAGCGTGCAATGCTGGCCCTCATCCGCTTCTATCAGCGGCAGATCTCGCCGTGGTTCCCGCGGCGGTGCCGTTTTTCTCCGACCTGCTCGCAGTACGCCCTCGAGGCGATCTCACGCTATGGCGCGATGCGGGGCGGATGGCTGGCGTTCAAACGGCTGATGCGGTGTAATCCGTTCTACAAAGGCGACTACTTTGATCCGGTGCCGGAACTCCCGGCCCACCCCAAGGGAGGAAAATTATGAAAAAAATCGTAGCACTGCTGCTGGTCGTTCTGCTGGCGCTGTCGCTGTGCGCCTGCACGGCGGCGACCACCCAGGACAACACCGACGCCTACGCGGGTCTCGCACCCACAGAGGCTGCGGAGCAGGCCGCCGCGGCGACAAAGGATAGCATGAGCCTGTCTGACATTATCCGCGTCCCGTTCGGCTATCTGCTTGAGTGGCTCTACCAGTTCACGAGCAACTATGGCCTGGCGCTGATCCTGTTCTCGCTGGTCGTCAAGGTCGTTTTGCTGCCGCTGTCCATCAAGAGCAAGAAGAGCATGCTGAAGATGTCGCGCCTGGCGCCGCTGGCCAAGGCGCTCGAAGCCAAATATGGCGACGACAAGCAGAAGTATCAGCAGGAGCTGATGGCCATCTATAAGCAGGAGGGCGTCTCGACCACGGGCGGCTGCCTCTGGTCGTTCATCCCGCTGCTCATCCTGTTCCCGCTCTATTACGTCATCCGCGAGCCGCTGACCTACATGCTGCACAACTCGCGCTCGATCTCCGAAGCCATCGTGGCCTATATGCGCGCCAGCGGAGCGGATCTCGGCAAGAACAGCTACTATGCCCAGCTCGCCGCGGCAGGCCAGCTCGGCGAATTCATCCCGGAGCTGAAAGAGGTCGCGCTCTTCGCGGGCGCGAAGCTGCGCGAGATGAACTTCTCTTTCCTCGGCATCGAGCTGTCCGGCATCCCGACGTGGCGGTTCTGGACCTGTGAGGGCTGGGGTGAGATCGGCCTGTTCCTGATCCCGGTGTTCTCTGCCGGCTTCCAGGCGATCTCCATGGTCATCAGCCAGAAGATGAACAACCAGGTCGCCACCAACGCTGACGGCGAAAAGGACGCCGCTGCTGCCAAGACTGCCAACCAGACCACGGCCACCATGCTCATCATGATGCCGCTGATGTCGCTCTGGATCGGTTATTCCATGCCCGCCGCCATCTCCATCTACTGGATTGCGCAGGCGGTGCTCGGCATGGTGCAGGAGATCATCCTGAACAACCACTTCAAGAAAGCCTATGCCGAAGAGGACGAGATCAAGCGCAAGGCCGCAGAGATCCGCCGTCAGGCCGAGGCCGAGAAGGAACGCCAGCGCCAGCTCCGCCGCGAGCAGAACCCCGACGGCATCGTCGGCGACGTGAGCAAGAAGAAGCTGCGCCAGCAGGAGAAGGAAGCGGCGGAGAAGGCCGCGAGAGAATATGAGGCCAAGCGCAACCCGCAGGACGCCAAGGAGGAGGACAAGCCCCTCTCCGGCGACGCGGATCGTCCCTTCTGCAAGGGCCGCGCGTATGAGGCCGGCCGGTACCGCAGAAAGTCCGGCACGGATGAAACCGAGGAGTAAGGTATGGAAAAATTTTTGATCGCCACCGGCAAAACCATCGATCTGGCCATTCAGGCCGCGCTCGACCAGCTGAGCATGGATCGCGATTCCGTCTCTGTGGAGGTGTTGGAAAACGCGAAGTCCGGCTTCCTCGGCATCGGCGCGCAGCCGGCCAAGGTCAAGGTCAGCTATGAAGTCCCCGATGAGGAGCCGAAGCCCGCGCTGTCCAGCGCGTCGCGCTCCAAGCCCAGGAAAGAAGCTGCGCCCGCCGCGCAGAGCGCCGACGCCCCGCGCGTGATCGCGCCCGCCGCCCCGAAGCAGGAGCAGCCGCGCGTCATCGCTCCGGCCGCCTCGCAGCAGCCGCGCCCGGAGCGCAAGCCCCGGCAGGACCGCGCCCCGCGCCCCGAGCGGAGAAACGACCGCCCGAAGCAGGATCGCCCCGCCCGCGAACCTAAGCCCGCCGCGCCTGTGGAGCCGAAGGAGTATACCCCGGCGGAGCCAGGTTCGATGGAAGAAAAGATCGAGCAGTTCGTCAAGGGGCTGCTGGAGCACATGGGCTCCGACGCCGTGCCGCACGCGATGAAGACCGGCGAAGACAGCTATCTGGTCGATCTGGTCGGCGCCGATCTCGGCATTCTGATCGGCCGCCGCGGTGAAACGCTCGACGCCATCCAGCACCTGACGAACTACGCCGTCAACCGCGGACAGAACAAGCGCGCGCGCATCAACGTCGACGCTGAGAACTATCGCACCAAGCGTGAAGAGTCGCTCCAGCGGCTGGCCGTCAAGGTCGCGGGCAAGGTTGTCCGCTATCGCCGGAACATCACGCTCGAGCCGATGAATGCCTATGAGCGCCATGTCATCCATGCCGCCCTTCAGGATCATCCCGACGTGACCACGTTCTCCACCGGCACCGAGCCGAACCGCCGCATCGTCGTGGCCTACAGCCGCGGCAAGGCCGTCTCCACCGACGACGAATAAGCAAAGCAATCCCCATCCGCAATGAACTGCCCCCCATTTGTTAGACAGTATGATATACTATCTAACAAGTGGGGTGTTTTGCTATGCCAAAAGGAGTACCAAACAAACGATATACGC
>USDP01000089.1 GCA_900553545.1 uncultured Eubacteriales bacterium
CGCCATCATGGTCGCGCTGGCAACGGCGCTGAGCTATCTGAAGCTGCTCGAGCTGCCGCAGGGCGGAAGCGTCTGCATCGGCATGCTGCCGATCTTCCTCTATAGCGCACGTTGGGGCGTCGGCCCGGCGTTCCTCACGTCGTTTGCCTATGGCCTTCTGCAGCTGCTGCTCGACGGCGCGTATGCCTGGGGCCCGACGTCGATGCTGCTGGACTATCTGCTGGCGTTCGGCGTGCTTGGCGTAGCGGGCTTCTTCCACGGGAAGAAGGGCGGCATTTTCATCGGCACGGTCGTCGGCTGTGTCTGCCGCTTCATCGTCCACTTTATCAGCGGCATCACGATCTATAAGATCTACGAGCCGACAGAGTTGTTCAACTCCACGTTCACCAATCCGTATCTCTATTCCGCAGTCTACAACGGCAGCTACGTGTTCATCGACATGGCGCTCTGCCTCGTGATCACGGCGCTGATCTACAAGCCGCTGAAAAAGTACATCAACGGCACAGATCTTGCCAAGTAAAGAAAACAGCCCCTGCCTGTAAAGTCTTACAGGCAGGGGCATTTTACTATTTCAGAGTAAGATACAAGTAAATGTTCAGTCCTATGACTGCAGCAGCAAACGCAAGAAGAATGGAATAGATGATCTTCATAGTTTTCTGTTCCGTACAGCGGATACAATACAGCAGATAAACGCCCCAACAGAGATAAGCGATCAGACCAATGCCGCTGCGGCGAATCAGCAGGGAAAGTGCAAACAACACATTGATAAACCGCATACCTTTTTCTGAACAAAGATAATTCTTGATTTTTTGCACGCTGAAGCCCTCCTTGACTCTTTTATCTTAAATATCAATATACCACAGCTTTGGAAAAAGCGCAAGAACGGACTGCGTGGGGCGTTTTACGCGCTTTTTACAGAGCGGTACTTGATTTGGACGGAAATTGGGGGTAAAATGAAACTGGAAACGAATATCTGAGAAATGAGGTATGCAGGATGACATACGAAGAGATCAAAAACAACGGAGAGATCAACTCCTATATCCGGCAGGCGGATGCGTCGCTTGTGGCGCTGGGCTTTACGGAGCACAGCTTTGCGCATGTGACGCTTGTGGCGGAGAAGGCGGGGTACATTCTGGAGGCGCTTGGCTATCCGGCGCGAACCGTGGAGCTGACGAAGATCGCGGGTTATCTGCACGACATTGGAAATCTTGTCAACCGCATCGACCACAGCCAGTCCGGCGCGGTGATGGCGTTTCGAATCCTCGACCATATGGGCTTCACGCCGGATGAGATCGGCGTGATCGTCTCGGCCATCGGCAATCATGACGAGGGCACGGGCGTGCCGGTCAGTCCGGTGGCGGCGGCGCTCATTCTGGCGGATAAAAGCGACGTCCGGCGCAACCGCGTGCGCAATCAGGATACGTCGACATTCGACATCCACGACCGCGTGAACTATTCGGTCACGAAAGCGGAGTTGAAGATCAACGAGGCGCACACGCTCATCAAGCTGAAGCTGACGGTCGACACCCACTATGGCTCGGTCATGGATTATTTTGAAATTTTCATGCAGCGCATGATCCTCTGCCGCAAAGCGGCCGAGAAACTGGGATTGCAATTCAAATTGATGATCAACGAACAGCAGCTGATCTGACTAAAATCTTCCGGGATAGCAGGTCACGCAGCCGTCCATCCTAACGACAGGAGGGATGGACGATGACGAAGGAATTTTACTGGGACTTGTTTTGCGAGACCGGCGCGCCGGAGGCGTATCTGCTCTACCGGCGAAATGGAGCGGCCAATGGTACAGAAACTGACGGGGCTCGTCCTGCGGACGACCGAATATAAGGAAAGCGACCTGATCCTGAATATCCTGACGCGCGAACAGGGCCTGATCTCAGCCAAGGCGCGCGCCGTGCGCACGAACCGGAGCCACAACAAGGGCGCATGTCAGCTGCTGTGCTATTCGGAGTTCACGATCACGGATTACAAGGGGTTTTCCGCCATCTCGGAGGCGAACGCCATCGAGATGTTCCCGGAGCTGCGGAGCGATATTGAGCTTTTGTCGCTGGCAAGCTATTTTGCACAGGCGGCGGAGGTTTTATCGCAGGAGGACGCGGGCAGCGGCGAAGTGCTCTCGCTGACGCTGAACGCACTGTATGCGCTGGCGAAGCTCCGCAAACCGCAGGATCTGGTCAAGGCGGCGTTTGAGCTGCGGCTGGCGTGTATCGGCGGATACGAGCCGGATCTGACCGGGTGCGCGGTCTGCGGACGGGCGGACTGCGGGCGCTTTCTGGTGTCTGGCGGCTGCCTGCAATGTCTGGAGTGCGGGCTTGGTGAAGGACTGAGCCTGCCGGTGAGCGCCGGGTGTCTGGCCGCGATGCGGTATATCACGGGCTGCGATGCGAAGCGGCTTTTTTCGTTTTCGCTCGACGGCCCGGCCCGCAAGGAACTGGCCGACGCGGCGGAGACGTATCTCGTGACGCAGCTGGAGCGTGGATTTTACACACTGGATTTTTACAAATCACTACTTTTGACATAGGAAATAACGCAAAATGAACGAACAATATCAGAAATCACTGACAAAGCTGGAGCTGGACAAAGTACTGGCACTGCTGGCTGACCACGCCTCCAGCCCGGCGGCAAAGGAACGGTGTCTCGCCGTCCGGCCGCTGGACGACGCGGAGGATATCCGGCTGTTGCAGGCGCAGACGAGCGCGGCCTGCAAGCTCATCACGCTCAAGGGTTCGCCGAGCTTCGGCGGGATCGTGGACGTGGGCGCGTCGCTCAGCCGGGCGGACCGGGGCGGCTGCCTCAGCCCGGAGGAGCTGCTGCGCGTGGCGACGGTCCTCAAGGCGGCGCGGACGGCGAAGGAGTACGCTGAGGGCGACGCCGTGGAAAGCGGCCTCGACATCTTCTTCCGGCAGCTGACGCCGAACAAATTCTTTGAAGAGCGCATTTTTACGTCCATCCTCTCGAAGGACGAGATCGCGGACGCGGCGAGCAGCGAGCTGGCCTCGATCCGCCGGAAGATCCGGCAGCAGAGCAGCAAGATCCGCGAATCCTTGCAGAAGATCATCACGTCGCCGACATACGCAAAAATTTTGCAGGAGCCGATCGTGACGATCCGATCCGACCGTTTCGTTGTGCCGGTCAAGGCCGAGTGCAAGAGCCAGCTGCCGGGACTGGTGCACGACGTGTCGTCGTCGGGCAGCACGTTTTTCATCGAGCCAATGAGTGCCGTGAACGGCAACAACGAGCTGCGCGAGCTGTTCGTCGCGGAACGCAAGGAGATCGAGCGCATCCTGGCCGAGCTTTCCGCCGAGGCGGCGGCCCGGCAGGAGAGCATCAACCTCAACTATGAGATGCTCGTCACGCTGGACTGCATTTTTGCGCGCGCGAAGCTGTCGTTCGCGATGCACGGCATCGAGCCGGTCATTCGAACGGATGGCAAGCTGGAACTCAAGCGCGCGCGCCATCCGCTGATCGAGGCGAAGAAGGTCGTGCCGGTCTCACTGAGCCTCGGCGTCGACTTTGACACCATGGTCATCACCGGCCCGAACACCGGCGGCAAGACGGTCACGCTGAAAACCATCGGACTTTTGACACTGATGGCGGAGTGCGGCCTGCACATCCCGGCGGACGATGGCAGCTCCATCGCCATCTTTGAGACGGTGCTGGCCGACATCGGCGACGAACAGTCGATCGAGCAGTCGCTCTCGACGTTCTCGTCGCACATGCGGAACATTGTGGAAATTTTGCAGGCCTGCGACCGGGACAGCCTGATCCTCTTTGACGAACTCTGTGCGGGCACAGACCCGGCAGAGGGCGCTGCGCTGGCCATCGCGCTGATCGAGTTCTGCCGGAAATGCGGCGCAAAGGTCGCGACCACAACACACTATGCCGAACTGAAGCTCTACGCAATGCGCACGGCGGGCGTCATCAATGCGTCGTGCGAATTCAATGTCGAGACGCTCCAGCCAACCTACCGGCTGCTCATCGGCATCCCCGGTAAGTCCAACGCGTTTGCCATCTCGCGGCGGCTCGGCCTCGACGAGAAAATTATCGAGGACGCGCACAGCATGGTCAGCCAGAATGATGTGAACTTTGAAGACGTCCTCACGCAGCTCGAACAGCAGCGGCAGCAGATGGAACAGGCGAAGGCCGAGGCCGAGCAGCTCCGCATGGAGACGGAGAAGCAGAAGGAAAAGTCTGACGAATATTATGCCCAGATCAAGGCTGAGCGCGACAAGGCCGTGCAGCAGGCGCGCAAAGAGGCGCAGTACATCATCGAGGATGCCCGCCGGACGGCCAACAACGTCTACGAAGAGTTGAAGCAGCTGCGCAAGCAGGCAAAAGACGGCACGTTCGTCGAAGGGTCGAATGAGAAGCAGGCGGCGCTCCGCCGGAGCCTCAACGAGGCCGAGGGCAAGCTCCGCGAGAAGCAGGAGGTGCGCCAGCGCCCGGCGGCCAGCCGCGCCATCCGCGTGGGCGACACGGTAGAGCTTTTGAAATTTGGGTCGAAGGCGACGGTGCTGGCCGTCAACAAGGACGGCAGTTATCAGCTTCAGGCAGGCATTATGAAGGTCAATGCCAAGCCGGACGAGGTCTATCTGCTTGAAAACGAGACACAGGCCAAGGCGAAAAAGCTGATGGAGGGCAAGGTTCGCGACCTGAAATCCGCGGCGCAGCCGGAGCTGGACATCCGCGGTATGGCTGTGGACGAGGCGCTGCCGGTGCTGGATAACTTCCTGGACGCAGCCTATATGGGCAATCTGCCGAACGCGCGCATCATCCACGGCAAGGGCACGGGCGTGCTGCGCAAGGCCGTACAGGACGAGCTGCGGCGCTGCAAATACGTCAAATCGTTCCGTCTCGGCGTCTACGGCGAGGGCGAGGACGGCGTGACCATTGCGGAATTCAAATAGAGCCACCTGAAAATTGCAGGTCATAAAACCCCATCCGTCAAATAATGATTGACATTTGTGGGAAATTTGATAAAATCTAAGAATGAACAGCATGATATGTAAGGAGTGTTCAGCTATGTACATGCAGCAATCCATCGTCAAGTGCGAATCCGGCCTGTACAACCGTCAGGCGACGTACTTCATCCAGAAGGCCAACGAGTTCAAGTCCAGCATCTGGGTCGAGGTCGAAGACCGGAAGATCAATGCCAAGAGCCTGCTCGGCGTGCTTTCCATGGGCATCACCAAGGGGACCCGCATCAGCATTATTGCGGAAGGCCCGGACGAAGAGGAAGCCGTCAAGGCATTGACTGAAATGCTTGTGAAGGAAATCTTCTGATTCGGAGCTTACGCCGTCTCGGAACATCGTTCCGGGGCGGCGATTTTTATCATCATGACTTTTGAAGAATTGAAAGACAAGGCGCTCTCGCTGCCCTATGCGCCGGGCGTGTATATCATGCACGACAAGACCGGCACGGTCATCTACGTCGGCAAGGCGAAAAAGCTCAAAAACCGCGTCAGCCAGTATTTTCAGGATTCGTCCGCCCACACGCCGAAGACAAAGCAGATGGTGGCGCATATCGACCATTTTGACGTCATCGTTGCGGCGTCGGAATTTGAGGCGCTGGTGCTCGAGTGCTCACTGATCAAGCGGCACATGCCGAAATACAACATCCTGCTGAAAGACGGCAAAGGCTATCCCTACGTCCGCGTCGATCTGCGGGAGGAATATCCGGTGTTCGAGCTTTCCAACAAAGCGCCGAATGATGGCGCACGGTATTTCGGCCCGTTCGGCGGGCGGTATGTGACGCAGCACATGCTCGACACGCTGCGCCTGGCGATGAAGCTGCCGCGGTGCAGCAAGCGCTTCCCGCGCGACCTCGGCAAGGAGCGGCCGTGCCTGAACTATCACATGGGGCACTGCGACGCATGGTGCCAGCTCTCGCGCGACCCGGCGGAATACCGGGCCAGAACGCAGCAGATGGTGCTGATGCTGGAAGGGAAGTATCAGGACGTGGCGGCGGACATCCGGGAACGGATGGAGGCCGCGGCGGAGCGGCTGGAATTTGAGCAGGCGGCGGTGCTGCGTGATCGGCTGAAGGCCGTCGAGTCGCTCAGCCAGAAGCAGCTTGTCACGGCCGGGACGATGGCGAACACCGACGTGATCGGCTATTATCAGAGCGAGGCGAAGGCCTGCTTTGCGGTGCTGCATTTTGTGGACGGGAACCTGCTGGACAAGGACTATGAGATCCTGACGCCGTCGGAGACGCCGGAGGAGGCGGTCTCGTCGCTGGTCAAGCAGTATTATCTGACGCGCTGCGGCGCGCCGAAGCAGATCTTCCTGCCGTGCGAAATGGAGGACGCGGAGCTGTTTGCAGAGCTTTTGCAGCAGAATCTCGGCAAAAAGGTGCGCATCAGCCGGCCGCAGCGCGGCGACAACGTCAAGCTCGTGGAACTGGCGAACAAAAATGCGCGCGAGGAGGCCGAGCGCATCACGAATAAGCAGGAGCGGCAGCATGGCGCGCTGCGGCTGCTGGAGGGGATGCTCGGGCGGAGCGAGCCGCTGCACCGGCTGGAATCCT
>USDP01000090.1 GCA_900553545.1 uncultured Eubacteriales bacterium
GGTATGCAGGGACATGATAGGCCGCAGATCGAGCCCGCCCGCCGCGTCCGCCGAGGGCGCAAGGCCGTAGGTTGCGATACCGGGGCGCACCATGTCGAGCGCGAACTCGGGATAGAGGATCGTCGCGCCGGAGGAGCAGCAGTGCCGCAGCTCGATCTGCACGCCGGAGGCAGCAAGCTCCGCCAGCATGGCGGTAAAACGTGCAAACTGCGCCTTTGTATAGGTAACATCGTCCGGGGCCTTGGAGTCCGCCACGCTGAAGTGCGTGAACGCACCCTCGACGCGCAGGTGCCGCATACGGCAGACCGTGAGCAGCTGCTCCGCCGTCTGCGGCGCGCCATAGGCGAAGAAGCCGATGCGCGTCATGCCGGTATCGAGCTTGAGGTGGACGTTCAGGATGTAATTCGTGCCGGAGAGGGCCGTTTCCAGCGCCTCAGCGTATTCGAGCGAGTGTACCTCCTGCGTGATGTCCATAAAGACCATGCTGTCGGCATATTCGGGCGGCGTATAGCCGAGGATCAGGATCGGCGTGCGGATGCCCGCGCGGCGGATCTGAATGGCCTCTTCCAGATTGGAGACGGCGAGATAGGCCGCGCCGAGATCGGTCAGCGCCTGGCTGACCGGGACGGCTCCGTGTCCGTAGGCATCGGCCTTGATGACGCCAAGGAAGCGGCAGCCGGATGGGATATGGCCCATGATGGCGTTGTAGTTATGTTCCAGATCATCCATGGACACATCGGCCCAGGTTCGTTTGAGTGTTTTCATATCATGCCTCGAAAGTGAAATTTGTAAGTTCTGCGGAGAGCAGCAGCGCTCCTTCGTAAGAAAGCTCCGCCCGTGCAGGCACGCCGCCGTCGAACCAGACGTCGGCCTGCAACTCGTCCGTGCCGTAGCCGGTGCGGTAGGTCACGCGGAGCAGATCCCCCTCCATGCCGGACCACGCGATATAGCCGTTCGCCCAGCAGTCGGCCAGCACCCACGGCGCAGCCATCGGCGCGAGCCGCCCGCCGGCAAGCGTGGAAAAACCGATCTCCGCACCGTCGAAGACGAGCTTCGCGCCGGAGCTGTCGACGCGCGCGGTCATGCCGGAGAGCGTCTCCGGCGCGGTGAGCGTCATGGTAATGCCGTCCGGCGCGGAATACGCGCAGCGCATCGAAAACCGCACCGCCGTTTCGCCGTAGCTGACCTGCACGTCCGCATCGAACGCGCAGCCGCCGGCCTCCAGAAGGCGCGTGCGGAAATCGAGCGCCTGTTGTGTCTGTTCTTCTTCCTTACCGCAGCCTGCCAGCAGCAGGAGCGGCAGCAGCATCAGTACGGCAAGCAGTCGCCGCAATCAGACCCCTCCAATTTGTTTGAGCAGTCGCGGGAGGCTGTCCAGCACGTCCTCGGGCAGCAGGCTGTATTCCCCGGTCGTCTGCGCGGCAAGATCCGCCGCCGCGCCATGGAGCCAGGCAGCAGCTGCTGCGGCCTCGAGCGGCATGACATGCTGCCCGAGGAGCGAGACGATCATGCCCGCAAGCACGTCGCCGCTCCCGCCGGTGGCGAGGCCGGGATTGCCGGTCGCGTTGCGGTAGACGTTCAGCCCGTCGGTGAGGACCGTGCGGCAGCCCTTGAGCAGGACGACGCAGCCAGTCTCCGCAGAGACGCGCATCGCCTCGGAAACCGGGTCGCGGTGCAGCGGATCGCCGCCAAGGCGAAGAAATTCGCCGCCGTGCGGCGTGAGGACAATGGGACAGGCGCTCTCGCGCAGTACATCCTTATGCGCGGCGAGCGCGTTTATGCCGTCGGCGTCCAGCACGAGCGGCACGCGGCAGCGGCGGACAAGCGATGCGCAGAGCGCCGTCAGCTCCTCCGACCGGCCGAGGCCGGGTCCCAGGAGCACGGCGTCCATCGCCTCCATGCGCGCGCCGATCGGCTCGAGCGCGGCAAGGCTGAGCCGTCCTTTCCCGTCGCACGGGAGCGGAAAGACGATCTCGCTGCCCGACGCGGCGGCCACGATCGGATAGATCTTCTCCGGCACGCCGAGGTACACGAGTCCGGAGCCGGTACGCAGCGCGGCCTTTGCCGCAAGCCTTGCCGCACCCGTCAATCCCTCCGAGCCGCAGAGCAGCAGCACCTTTCCGTAATCGCCCTTGTGCGTGTCGCGCTTGCGGACGGGAAACAGCTCCCGCACAAGGCGAGCGTCCGTCTGCTGCGCGATCCATGCGGCCTTTGCCATGCTTCTCGCCTCCCCTTTTTTCGTTATTATATGCCATTTGGGCCGGACAGTCAAATTTTTCTCTTGCGAAACTGAAGGCAATATGCTAAGATAGCTCTGATATTGGAAAAGCAAGGATCGGGTGTCCGGATTTCATTCCGCCGCTTCAGAGAGGGCAGCAATGCTGAGAGCTGTCTGCGGCAGAAATACCAGGCCTTCCCCCGGGAGCTGCGCGTCTGAAACCGTAAGGATGTCTCTGAGAAGTAGGACGCGACGGGTCACGCCGTTACACGTTGGAGTGCGCCGTTCGGCGAATTGCGGGTGGTACCGCGGAAGCAGGTCTTTCGTCCCCTTATGTGGGAGGAAAGGCTTTTTCTTTTCCCTTTGCGGCGCCGATCAATTTGTAAATTACGAAAAAGGAGATTTTCGTCGTATGAAAGAACAACTGGAAAAGATCCGCTCGGAGGCGCTGGCTGCGCTGAACGAGGCGAAGGATTCCGCCGAGCTCGATGCGCTGCGCGTCCGCTTCCTCGGCAAGAAGGGCGAGCTGACCGCGGTACTCAAAATGATGGGCAAGCTGTCCGCTGAAGAGCGTCCGGTCATGGGTCAGGCGGCCAACAACGTCCGCGCCGCCATCGAGGAAAAGCTCGAGGAGACGAAGACCGCGCTGAAGGCCCGCGCACTGGACGCGCGGCTGGACGCCGAGGCCATCGACGTGACCATCCCCGGCAAGCCCGTGGAGCTGGGACACCGCCATCCGATGAACAAGGCGCTCGACGAGGCGAAGGACATCTTCATCTCCATGGGCTTCAAGATCCTCGACGGCCCGGAGGTCGAGCTGGCCGATTATAACTTCACGCGCCTGAACATCGCGGAGAACCACCCATCGCGCGACCGCAGCGACACGTTCTATATCACCGAGGACGAGTCTGTCCTGCTCCGCACGCAGACCAGCCCGATGCAGATCCGCGCGATGGACGAGATCAAGCAGCCGCCGATCCGCGTCCTGGCCCCAGGCCGTGTGTACCGCAAGGACGAGGTTGACGCAACACACTCCCCCATGTTCCACCAGATCGAGGGTCTTGTCGTCGACAAGGGCATCACGATGGCGGACCTCAAGGGTACGCTCGAGACGCTGATCAAGGCGATGTACGGCGCGGACTCGGTCATCCGGTTCCGTCCGCACCACTTCCCGTTCACCGAGCCGAGCTGTGAAGTCGACGTGCAGTGCTTCAAGTGCCGCGGCGCGGGCTGCCCGACGTGCAAGGGCGAGGGCTGGATCGAGCTGCTGGGCGCGGGCATGGTACACCCGAAGGTGCTCGAAAACTGCGGCATCGACCCCGAGGTCTATTCCGGCTTCGCGTTCGGCATCGGCCTCGAGCGCATGGCGATGCGCCGCTATAAGATCAGCGACCTGCGCATGATCTTCGAAAACGACATCCGCTTCCTGTCGCAGTTTTAAGGAGGGCTGAACGATGAATATTTCGAGAAACTGGCTCAAAGAGTTTGTAGATATTGAGGCGACTGACCGCGAATACGACGAGATCATGACGATTGCCGGTCAGAAGGTTGAGACAACAACGCGCATGGACGCCGAGATCAAAAATGTCGTCGTCGGCAAGGTGCTCTCGATGGCGCGGCATGAAAATTCCGACCACATGTGGGTCTGCATGGTCGACGTCGGCGCGGAGCAGCCCGTCCAGATCGTGACCGGCGCGCAGAACGTCCACGAGGGCGACCTTGTGCCCGTGGCGCAGCACAATTCCTGGCTCCCCGGCGGCGTGCATATCACGAAGGGCAAGCTCCGCGGCGTGGAGTCCTGCGGCATGCTCTGCTCGTTCAAGGAGCTGGGTCTGACGCAGAACGATGTGCCGGACGCATACGAGGACGGCATCTGGATTCTGAACAACGAGGACTGCACCGTCGGCGAGGACATCAACCACGTCATGGGCACGGACGATTCGATCGTCGAATTTGAGATCACGAACAACCGCCCGGACTGCTATTCCCTGCTGGGCCTCGCCCGCGAGACCGCCGCAGCGTTCAATGTCCCGATGCGGCACCATGAGCCGGTCGTGAAGGGCGGCGCGGAGGGCGTCCTGCCCGAGCTGCTGGATGTCGAGGTTCCTGCCGAAGATCTCTGCCTGCGCTACACCGCGCGCATGGTGCGCAACGTCAAAATTGCACCTTCACCCAAGTGGATGCGTCAGCGGCTGCGCTCCGCCGGCATCCGCCCGATCAACAACATCGTCGACATCACGAACTATGTCATGGTCGAATACGGCCAGCCGATGCACGCCTTCGACTATCGCTATGTAAAGGGCGGCAAGATCATCGTCCGCCGCGCGGGCGAGGACAAGACGCTCACCACGCTCGACGGCAGCGTCCGTCAGCTCCAGCCCGACATGCTTGTCATCGCGGACGAGACGAAGCCCGTCGGTCTGGCCGGCATCATGGGCGGCGAGAACAGCGAGATCGTGGACGATACCGTCGACGTCGTGTTCGAGTCGGCCAACTTCCTCGGCGCATCCATCCGCAAGACCGCGCTGGCCCTCGGCATGCGCACCGATGCTTCGGCGAAATTTGAAAAGGACATCGACCCGATGCTGACCGTTCCGGCGGTCAACCGTGCATGCGAACTGGTCGAGATGCTCGGCGCAGGCGAAGTTGTCGACGGGATGATCGACATTCTGAACTATATTCCGGAGCCTGTCACCCTTCCGCTTGAGCCTGCCAAGATCAATGCCCTGCTCGGCACCGACATCCCCGAGGCTGACATGGTCGACTATCTGCGGCGCGAGGAAGTCCCGGCCGTGGACGGCATGGTGCAGGTTCCCTCGTGGCGGCCCGACCTCCGCTGCATGGCAGACCTCGCCGAAGAGGTCGCGCGGTACTATGGCTATAACAAGATCGACACAACGCTGATGCGCGGCGCGACGACGATGGGCGGCTATTCCGAGACGCAGAAGCTGGAGAACGCGGCAGGCGCGGCAGCGCGCGCGATGGGCTACAGCGAGATCATCACCTATTCCTTCGTCTCGCCCTCCACGTTCGATTCCATCCGCATCCCAGCAGACTCTACCTTGC
This sequence comes from uncultured Eubacteriales bacterium, assembly GCA_900553545.1. Lineage (GTDB taxonomy): Bacteria > Bacillota > Clostridia > Oscillospirales > Oscillospiraceae > CAG-170. Next base: position 5,285 of record USDP01000090.1, read on the forward strand.
GCAAAACCGTCAAGCTCATCAACCCGCTGGGCGAGGATCGCTCGATCATGCGGACCGTCATCCTGCCGAGCATGCTGGACATTCTGGCGCGAAACTTTGCGCTGAAGAACAAGGGCGTCAAGCTCTATGAGCTGGGCAAGATCTATCTCCCGGTCGAGGGACAGACCCTTCCTGATGAGCCGAAGCGCCTGATTTTCGGGACCTATGGCGAGCATGAGGACTTCTTCTCGATGAAGGGCGAGATCGTCGCGCTGCTCGAGCAGCTGAACGCCAAGCCCGCGACGTTCGTCGCCGAAAAGCACAACCCGAGTTATCATCCGGGCCGCTGCGCCAACATTCTCATCGACGGCAAGGTCATGGGCGTCCTCGGCCAGATCCATCCGCTGATTGCGGAGAACTACGGCATCGGCGCGGATGTGTATGTCGCAGAGCTGGACTTCACAGCGCTCGAGGGCGCGCTGGAGCCGGAGCGTGTGTTCCACAGCCTGCCGAAGTTCCCCACCGTCACGCGCGACCTCGCGCTCGTCTGCGACGAGTCCATCACGGTCGGCGCGCTGGAGGACTGCATTGCGGAAGCGGGCGGCAAGCTGCTGCGCAAGATCGACCTGTTTGACATCTATCGCGGCCCCGGCATCGCACCGGGCAAAAAGAGCGTTGCCTTCTCGCTCGAGCTGCGCGCCGACGACCGGACGCTGACCGACGAGGACTCCGTCAACACCGTCAACCGCGTGCTGGACGCGCTGCGCGAAAAGCTGGACGTCGTGCTGCGCTGAATCCTGCGGCCTGAATATTGCAGTCTCTAATACCATATACTGTGGCGTGGACAAACTTGTAACACAAATGAAATGTTCCCCCTGTTTACAATGTTCGGCAAGTATAGTATGATGGTGACAGAAAACAGCAAAGGAGGCTGCACAGCATGGATGACAATACGATCAAATTTGTAGTTCCCGATGACACGACAGAAGAAATGAAAGCGATCCTCACCGCGGTTTACGGCGCGCTGAGCGAAAAAGGCTACAACCCGATCAATCAGATCGTGGGCTATCTGCTGTCTGAGGACCCGACCTATATCACCAACTATAACAATGCGCGCAGCCTCATCTGCAAGCTCGACCGCGATGAGCTGTTACAGGAGCTGGTGCGGCATTATCTGTTCGAGTAAGAGAACTTCAAAAGGGTTTTAGCAGACGGTCATATTGACCGTCTGCTTTTCCTTGCTTTCCGGTTCGTTTTTTGGTATAA
>USDP01000091.1 GCA_900553545.1 uncultured Eubacteriales bacterium
AATTCTGGCCGAGGACAATTATGAGATGCTGTTCGTCATCAACCGGGCCCGGCCGCTGACCAGGACGGTAGCGGATACGATCCTTGTGCTGCGGGAAATCGAGGCCGCCTGTGGGCTGCCGTTCACGGCAGTCGTCAACAATACAAATCTCGGACAGGCGACGGCGGCGGTGGATGTGCTGTCAAGCATGCCCTATGCGGAGGCGGTCGCCGCGCGGGCAGGGCTGCCGCTCAAGATGACCTGCTGCGCTGCGCCGCTCTTTGATGCGCTGCGCGGGAGTATTCCAAACCTGTTCCCGATGGACATTCAGCAATTATACTATCAATTACGATAATTGGGAGGTAGAAAATGGCAAAACTGATATTTCAGGAAGAACTCTGCAAGGGCTGCGGCCTGTGCGTGAACGCCTGTCCGAAGGGACTGCTGGCGCTGTCGAAGACGCGGCTGAATCAAAAGGGACATGCGCCCGTGGAGCTGACGGAGCCGGACAAGTGCGTCGGCTGTGCGTTCTGCGCGACGATGTGTCCCGACTGTGTCATTACGGTAGAAAAGTAAGGAGGGCGGGAAGATGCAGGAAAAAGTATTGATGAAGGGCAACGAGGCCATCGCGGAGGCCGCGATCCTCGCCGGCTGCCGCCACTATCTGGGCTATCCCATCACGCCGCAGACCGAGGTCGCGGCCTATATGGCGAAGAAAATGCCGAAGATCGGCGGGACGTTTTTGCAGGCCGAGAGCGAGATCGCGGCCATCAACATGGTTTACGGCGTGGCCGCGACGGGCAAGCGGGCGATGACCTCGTCCTCCAGCCCCGGTATCGCGCTCAAGTGCGAGGGCATTTCGTATCTGGCGGGCGCAGATCTGCCCGCAGTCATTGTCAATGTGCAGCGCGGCGGGCCCGGCCTCGGCGGCATTCAGCCATCGCAGTCCGACTACTTCCTCGCGACGCGCGGACCTGGCCACGGCGACTTCCATGTGCTGGTACTGGCTCCGGCGTCGGTTCAGGAGATGGCCGACCTGACCGGAAAGGCGTTTGACCTTGCGGAAAAATACCGGATGCCGGCGATGCTGCTGGCTGACGGCACGATGGGTCAGATGATGGAACCTGTGCAGCTCCCGGAGCCGCGTGACCCGGACACAACTGAAAAGGATTGGGCCGTTACTGGAACGAAGTGCCAGCGGAAGCACCATATCGTCAACTCGCTGTACTTAAGTCCCGCAGAGCTTGAGCGGCTGAACATCGAGCGCTTCGCGCGATACGCCGAGATCGAGAAGAATGAGTGCATGTGGGAAGAGTTCATGATGGAGGACGCCGAGGTCTGCATCGTGTCCTGCGGTATTACCGCGCGCGTGTCGCGCAACGCGATCGTCGAAGCGCGCAAGCAGGGCATCAAGGCCGGCATGATCCGGCCGATCACGCTCTGGCCGTTCCCGAAGGCACCGCTGCGCAAGGCCGCTGATCAGGTGAAGCGGTTCGTCTGCGTGGAGCTCAACATGGGCCAGATGCGCGAGGATGTGCAGCTGGCGGTAGAGTGCAAAAAGCCGGTCGACCTCTGCTTCCGCGTGGGCGGCATGATCCCGTCGCCGGATGAGGTGCTGGACGCGATCCGTAAGGCAAACGAAGGAGGGAACGACTGATGGCTGTTGTATTTGAAAAACCGAAGGCGCTGACCGACGCTGTATTCCACTACTGCCCCGGCTGCACGCATGGCATCATCCATCGGCTCGTCGCCGAGGCGATCGACACGCTCGGCATCGAGGGCCGGACGATCGGCATTGCGCCGGTCGGCTGTTCCGTACTGGCCTATGACTACTTTACCTGTGACATGGTCGAGGCGTCGCACGGACGTGCGCCCGCAGTCGCGACGGGTGTGAAGCGGTCGCTGCCGGACAACATTGTCTTTACCTATCAGGGCGACGGCGACCTCGCGTCCATCGGCCTCTGCGAGACCGTCTCCGCCGCGGCGCGCGGCGAAAACATCACGGTCATCTTCGTCAACAATGCGATCTACGGCATGACGGGCGGCCAGATGGCCCCGACCTCTCTGCCCGGCCAGATCACACAGACGTCGCCCTATGGACGCGACGTTAACACCTGCGGCTGGCCGATCCGGATCTGCGAGATGCTCGCGACGCTGGAGGCCCCGGCGTATCTTGAGCGCGTGACCGTGAACAATGTGAAAAACGTGAAAAACGCAAAAAAAGCGATCGAAAAGGCGTTCCGTTATCAGGTGGAGGGCAAGGGCTTCTCCCTGATCGAGGTGCTGTCGGCCTGTCCGACGAACTGGGGCCTGACGCCGCAGAAGGCGCTGGAGTGGATCGACGAGAAGATGATCCCGTACTATCCGCTGGGTGTCTACCGAGACAAGGAGGGCTGAGAGATGGCAGATCATCAAATCGTGATTGCGGGCTTCGGCGGACAGGGATTGCTGTTCTCCGGAAAGGTTCTGGCCTACGCGGGCCTCATCGAAGGGCGGGAGCTCAGCTGGCTGCCGTCCTACGGCCCGGAGATGCGTGGCGGCACGGCGAACTGCAACGTCATTCTGTCGGACGCCCCGGTCGGCTCGCCGATCGTAAACACGCCGAACGTGCTCATGGTTATGAACAACCCTTCGCTCGATAAATATGAAAACGCCGTGCAGCCGGGCGGGAAAATTTTCCTCGACTCCACGCTCATCGCCCGCAAGGTTACGCGCACGGATGTGGAGGCTTATTACGTCCCGGCCACGAAGATGGCAATGGACATGGGAATGCCGACGCTTGCCAACATGATCCTGCTCGGCGCGCTGATCTCGAAGACCGGGTGCGTCCGGGAGGAGAGCCTCGCGGACGCGCTGCACAAGGTCATCCCGGCGCGCAATGCCGACCTTTTCGACCTCAACATGCAGGCGCTTCAGGCTGGGAAGGAGTTCGCCGGATGAAGACCACCTGCATCCAGATGGACATGCTCTTCGCGCAGCCGGAGGAGAACTTCGTGAAAGCGAAGCGGCTCATCCGCGACGCGATGGCAAGCGAACCGGACGTGGTCGTCCTGCCGGAAACATGGAACACCGGGTTTTTCCCGAAGCAGGGCCTTTCCGAGCTGGCCGACCGGGACTGCGCGCGGGTGAAACGCGAACTCGGCGGGCTGGCTGCGGAGCTTGGCGTGAATCTTGTGGCGGGCAGCGTCGCGAATGTGCGCGGCGGAAAGGTCTATAACACGGCGTGCGTCTTTGACCGCGCGGGGAACTGCGTCGCAGAGTATGATAAGACGCACCTGTTTACGCCGATGGGCGAGCACGAATATTTCACGCCCGGCGATCATCTCTGCCGCTTCCGGCTCGACGGACACGACTGCGGCCTTGTAATCTGCTATGACATCCGCTTCCCGGAGTTGACGCGGACACTCGCCGTGCAGGGGATGGACATGCTCTTCGTCGTGAGCCAGTGGCCCGCGGCGCGCATCCCGCATCTGCGGGCGCTGACGGTGGCGCGCGCCATTGAAAATCAGATGTTTGTGGTCTGCTGCAACTCCTGCGGCGACGCAGGCGATACGCGCTACGGCGGCTTCTCCGCAATCATCGACCCATGGGGTGAGACGCTGGCGCTGGCCGCGGAAAACGAACAAATTTTGACCGCGGAATGCGAGATGGACGTGCTGGGAGAAATCCGCAGCTCGATCAATGTGTTCCGCGACCGCCGCCCGGAGCTCTATCAGATCTGACCGATGCCCCGCCGCAGCGGGCAAAGCCTCCCCTTTCATAAGGGGAGCCTTTGGCGGGCGACCATGTGTCGCCCGAACCGACAAACAGCTTTTATAATGTATATGAATATCAGGAGGAACGAAAAATGGAATACAACTTCCCTGTGACGAGAACCACGCACCCCAAGCCCCGTCCCGCCGACGAGACGAAGCTGGGCTTTGCGAAATACTTCACCGACCACATGTTTGTCATGGACTATGACGAAGGACAGGGCTGGCACGACGGGCGCGTTGTGCCGCACGAGCCGTTCCTCATCGAGCCGGCGTCCTGCGTGCTGCACTACGCACAGATGATGTTTGAGGGCATGAAGGCCGCACGCCGGACGGCGGCATCCAGATCTTCCGGCCGGACATGAACATCAAGCGTATGGCCCGCACGAATGAGCGCATGTGCATCCCGGAGCTGCCGGGCGACCTCTTCCTCGCGGCGGTCAAGGCTGTGATTGAGGCAGACCGCGACTGGGTTCCCTCCGCGCCGGGCACTGCGATGTATATCCGGCCGTTCATCTTCGGCGATGAGGTCTCGTTCTCGGTTCTGCCGGCCAAGCACTACAAATTCATGATCATCCTCAGCCCGACGGGCTCCTACTACGCGGCAAACGACGGCGGGCTCTCCACGACGCGCATCTATGTGCAGGACAAATACATCCGCGCGGCGCACGGCGGCACGGGTTATGCCAAGGTCGGCGGCAACTACGGCGGCGGCATGCGCGCCAGCCAGGACGCGATGAAATATAACTGCAAGGATGTCCTCTGGCTCGACGCTGCGGAGCACAAGTATGTCGAGGAGATCGGCACGTCGAACGCCTTCTTCCGCATCGCGGACGAGGTCATCACCGCGCCGCTCGACTCCGGCACGATCCTGCCCGGCATCACGCGCGACTCCGTCATCCAGCTGCTGAAAAAGTGGGGCGTCAAGGTCTCGGAGCGGAAGCTCTCGATCGACGAGGTCGTTGCCGCGTCGAAGGACGGCAGCCTGCAGGAGATCTTCGCCAGCGGCACCGCAGCGGTCATCTCGCCGATCGGCTGGCTGAACGTGATGGGCACGGATGTGCAGGTCGCGGATGGGACGGTCGGCCCCGTGGCGCAGAAGCTCTATGATACGCTCTACGGCATGCAAACCGGGACGGTTGCCGATGATATGGGCTGGACGTATCGGCTCCTGTAAGCGCTTTTTTACAAGTCCTGCAGAACACGTTACAATATCCCCAAGGAATTCAGACGAAAGGACGGTGCGCAGCATGAATATCGGTATGATTATGATGATATGCAAGCCTGTCTTTGATGTGTTCTGAGAGCTGCTCGAACAAATTTCCAAAGGCGGTCATGGGTGCGTTGTCCATGACCGCCTTTCTTTGTCTGACTGTAAAAAAATGAGGAGGAACCCCGATACCGATCAAAATACCGAACGGATTGCCGGCGAAGACATCTCCGTGAAGGAGGAGACGCGCACCGTGACACAGGACATCCGACCGCTGCAGATTCTGGTTTTGAACCCTGATGCCGATGAAGATTGAAACGAAGACATACGTCTATTCCACGTTTCACGTCTGCTGGGGCGCACAGGCGGGACTCTATTATCATGATGGTATTCACAAGCACGACCTGCAGGAAAAGCTCTTCGGCGCGTTCCCGCACATGGTGGCACGTCGGAGTTCGATGTTCATGCGCGGCTTTGACGACACGTTCATGGTGCCGCATTCACGGCACACCACGATCCGCCGCGAGGAAGTGTAGGCGTGCGGCAAACTGAAAATTCTGGCATCCTCACCAAAGGTGGGCATCTACGCGCTCTCAACCGAGGGCGGACGGCAGATCTTTAAAACCGCCCGCCAGATACATCTCGATGAGCGCCTCCTCCACGCTGCTTTCTCGGCGACGATAGTCCCAATCCTCCGGCAGGGACAGCATTTGCGACAACAGCCCCTTAGCTTTCAAGGTCAGCTCCTTGTTTCGCAGATGGTGGTTTGACATGACGGTGTACCCGCTGTTGCGCTCCACCCGAAATACTGCCATAGGTTATCAGCTCCTTTCGCTCACTTCACCGTGCCGCGCCGGAGGGCGGTCAGCTTTCCCAGCTCATACGGACACTCCACATACACGCAGAATTGATACTTCCAGTGCGGGCGGTAAAAGTGACAGGTATTGCAATCCTCACAGTCGGCACAGCCGCCATTTTCGTATCGGTCAAAGCCGGGTTTGCCGTGCATGAGCATTTCAAATGCTCGGCTGCTGCCGTTCGTAAAGTACATTGTGGCTGCACCTCCTTTCAGATTTGGGCAAAAAAACGCCGTAGACTTTTCTCAAAATCTACGGCGTGGGCGTATGCGAAAAGGGATGCTGCCTTGCGGTAACATCCCTTTTGTCGCTTGGTTATTCAATTTTTGAGCTAACCTGTTTGCCCTCTGCCCTCAAAAACGTTGATTTTACTGGGTTTCTGCTTGTTTTCCTATGTCAACGCTCTTTAGTGGAGTGTTTTTTCCAGAAAATCAAGTGGTTTCGCAGAATCGCCACCAGATATGACAAGTCGGATGCTTCCTTCCTGGCCTTTGCGTATCTTGCCTCCATTGCTATTTTGTTGCTTTAGCACAATCTCTACCTTTTTTCAGACAAGCCCTAGACTTCTCGCGCCGCTTGGAGTATTGTGTGCTCACAATGCTCTGAGCGGTTTGACTTAAAGGAGGA
>USDP01000092.1 GCA_900553545.1 uncultured Eubacteriales bacterium
AAAGCAGGTCATGGCCTACGACGTCGGCGGCTATGCGCTGCACGTGATCCGCGCCGGAAAGGGGAGCGTCCTCGACGTGACGGCAGAGCGGCCCATTCTGGATGCAGACCTCGCCGAGGACGGCAGCGTCTGCTATTCGACGAGCGAGAGCGGCTATAAGAGCGTTCTCTGCATCTACAATGGTAATCAGGCGCTCATCTACCGCCGCCTCTCCGCCAGCCAGTATCTGCCCACCTGCGCGGTGAGCAAAGGTGCGGCCTATGTGGCCGCGGCGGCGCTCGGTCAGTCGGGCGGTGCGTATGAAACCGAGATCCAGATCTATCGGACAGACTCGGAGGAGATGGCGGACAGCGTCTCGTTTGGCGGTGAGCTGATCTACGACCTGACGTTTGCCGACGAGAAAACGATCCTCGCCGTGGGCGAACAGCACGCGCGCTGGTATTCGACGGCGGGCGAACAGCTCGGCAGCTATGACTATTCCGATTATTATCTGAAGGATTTTGATTTTGGCGGCAGCGGATTTCTGACGCTGGTGCTGAATATGTATCAAGCAGGCAACCGTTATCAGGTGACAACGGTGGGCGCGGCGGGCGAGGCGCTTGGCTCGCTGGATTTTGACGAGCAGATCCTCGATTTTTCCGCAGCGGGAAAATATGTGGCGGTGCTGACCGCCGGACAGCTTCGGATCTATGACAACACCATGCACCTCTACGCGCAGACCGACAACGACACCGGGGCGACGAACGTCGTCCAGCGGACAGACGGCACAGTGATCCTCCTCGGCAGCGGCCGGGCGGAACGCTACGTCCCGTGACCGGAACAAATTCCCGGTTGCAGTTCGGCCGCACACAGCATATACTCAGGTGCAGAAGTGATAAGGAGATACCTCTATGAAACCTACTCTTTGCTCCAGATGCAAGAAAAACTTAGCCGTGATCTTCATCACCAAAATGGAGAACGGACAGACCACCAACGAGGGCCTCTGCCTGAAATGCGCAAAGGAGCTCGGCATCAAGCCGGTGGATGATATGATCAGCCGCATGGGCCTTTCGGACGACGATCTGGAAAACCTGAACGGCGAGATGGGCGATATGATGAATGGCCTCGAGGGCTTGCTGAATCCCGGCGAGAAGGATGAAGACAGTGAGGATGATGAGCAGGACAGCCAGACGGCGACGTTCCCGTTCCTCAACAAGCTCTTCGGCAATGCAGCGAACAACGAAAACGCAGATAATCTGCCCGCGCGCGACGAGCGCACGGAGCAGAAGCCGCGCGGCGATAAGCCGAACGGCCAGAAGAAGCAGAAGCATAAATTCCTCGACCTCTACTGCCAGAACCTGACGCAGAAAGCACGCGACGGCAAGCTCGACCGCATCGTCGGCCGCGACGTGGAGACGGAGCGCGTCATCCAGATCTTAAACCGCCGCCAGAAGAACAACCCCTGCCTGATCGGCGAGCCGGGCGTCGGCAAGACGGCCATCGCCGAGGGGCTTGCGCAGCGCATCGTCGACAAGGACGTCCCCTACAAGCTGCAAAGCAAAGAGGTCTATCTGATGGATCTGACGGCGCTCGTCGCCGGGACGCAGTTCCGCGGCCAGTTTGAGAGCCGTATGAAGGGCCTCATCGAAGAGGTCAAGAAGCTTGGCAACATCATCCTCGTCATCGATGAGGTACACAACCTCGTCGGCGCGGGCGACGCCGAGGGCTCGATGAACGCGGCGAACATCCTGAAGCCCGCGCTCTCGCGCGGCGAGATCCAGGTCATCGGTGCGACGACGTTCAACGAATACCGCAAGCACATCGAAAAGGACTCCGCGCTCGAGCGCCGGTTCCAGCCCGTGACCGTCAACGAACCGACGATCGAGGAGGCCGTCGCCATCATGCGCGGCATCGCGCACTATTATGAGGCGTATCACGGTGTGGAGATTCCGCCGGAGATCGCGCGGCAGGCCGTCATTCTGTCTGAGCGCTATATCACCGACCGTTTCCTGCCGGACAAGGCCATCGACCTGCTGGACGAGGCGTGCTCCGACGTGAACCTCAAAAACAAGGACATCGGCAAGCTCGAGGCGCTGCGCAAGGAGCGCGATGACCTCGATCTCGAGCTGAAGATGCTGTCCGAAAACGCAGAGCCGACCGAGGGCGACTATGCCCGCATGGCAGAGCTGCGCAGCCGCAATCTGCAGCTGGGGCAGGAGATCGCGCTGCTCGAGGAAGAGCCGAAGCCCGTGCTGACGATGGAGAACCTGGCGCGCATCATTGAGCTGTGGACGAAGATCCCGGCCAGCAAGATCCGCGCACAGGAATATGAGCAGCTCTTGCAGCTCGATACCCGCCTGAAGCAGTACATCGTCGGACAGGACGAGGCCGTCGCCGCCGTGACCGCAGCCATTCGGCGCAACCGCGTCGGCATCAGCCCGAAGAAGCGGCCCGTGTCGTTCATCTTCGTCGGCTCGACCGGCGTAGGCAAGACGGAGCTGGTGAAGGTGCTGGCAAACGAGCTGTTTGAATCGGTCGAATCGCTGATCCGCCTCGACATGTCGGAGTACATGGAGAAGCACAGCGTGTCGAAGATCATCGGCTCGCCTCCCGGCTATGTCGGCTATGACGAGGCCGGACAGCTGACCGAGAAGATCCGCCGCCGCCCGTATTCGGTCATCCTCTTTGACGAGCTGGAAAAGGCGCATCCCGACGTGCTGAACATCCTGCTGCAAATCCTCGATGACGGGCGCATCACCGACGCACAGGGGCGCGTGGTCAATTTCGAGAATACCATCATCATTATGACGTCCAATGCCGGTTCTGACCGGAAGGATGGCAGCGTCGGCTTCGGCAAGACCGTCTCGGAGCAGAGCAAGGAAAAGGCGCTCAAGGCCCTCGGCGAGTTCCTGCGGCCCGAGTTCATCAACCGCGTGGACGAAGTCGTCTGCTTCAACAAGCTGACGGAAGAGAATTTCCGTGCCATCGCGGGCATCATGCTCGGCGAGCTGCGCGACAGCTTGGACGCGCGCGGCCTGACGTTCGACTGGGACGGGAGCCTCGTGGACTATCTGGTCAAGAAATCCTATTCCGTGCAGTATGGCGCGCGCAATCTGCGCCGCACGATCCAGAAGGATCTCGAAGACCCGATCGCCGAAAAGCTCATCGACGCCTATCAGAATCCGCTGCACGCGCTGCACGCGAAGGCGGACGGTGAGCACGTCACGCTCGAAAGTGAATAAGATGCAAACAAGCCGCCGTATGGTTCCCATACGGCGGCTTGCGGTATCTTTTTAGGAATTGGTGCGGGTGACGATGGCGGCGCTGAAAATGACCGTCAGAGTAGTATTTATGGTCTTGTTCCGGCGGGCGAGTGTTTGGAGGGAGATCTCCAGCTTCCATTGGTCAAAGGGCAGCGCCGTCAGCGTGTCGCCCAGCCAGTAGACGTTCGTCTGGCGGTCGGGCGTTGGCAGCGGCGTTTTTAGACGCGCACCGAGGAATGTGATTTGCGAGACGGTGTTGTCGAAGAGCGCGCTGCGGCTGTCGAGCCGGAGCGTGAGCGTGTCGTCCTGAAGCTCCGCGGAAAGGAGCTGCGCGTCGTGCAGGCCGCGTTCCCAGTACCATGCCGGCAGACCGGCTGCGCCGCTCATAATGGCTCGATCAGGCAGACAGCGTGGGCTGCGATGCCAGAGCCGTCGCCGGTGAAGCCAAGGTGTTCTTCCGTGGTGGCCTTGACGCTGACGGCGGAGACGTCTGCGCCGAGCGCGTCGGCGATGCGGGCGCGCATCGCGTCGATATAAGGTGCGAGCTTCGGCCGCTGGGCGATGACGGTCGCATCGAGGTTGCCGAGCCGCCATCCATGTTCCGTCAGAACGGCGGAGACGGTTTTCAGAAGCTCGATGCTGTCCGCACCGAGATAGCGGACGTCGTTGTCGGGAAAGCGCTTCCCAATGTCGCCGAGGGCCGCCGCGCCGAGCAGCGCGTCCATCACCGCGTGGGTCAGGACGTCGGCGTCCGAGTGCCCGTCCAGTCCTTTTTCAAAGGGAATTTCGACGCCGCCGAGGATGAGCTTTCGCCCATCCACAAGGCGGTGAACGTCGTAGCCGTGTCCAATTCTCATCGCTTGTCCCTCCGCGCGACGATCGCCTCGGCCAGCTCAAGGTCGAGCGGTGTGGTGATCTTGATGTTCTCCTCTGAACCCTCCGTGAGCTGGACGGACATGCCGAGGGCCTCGACAGCAGAGCAGTCGTCCGTTCCTCTGCGTTCTGGAGCGCACCGCGCAGCAGATCCGCGTCGAAGACCTGCGGCGTCTGCACGGCGAACAGCGTTTCGCGCCGGGGCGTCGCGTCGACGGCGCCGGATTCAGATACCTTGATCGTGTCCTTGACCGGGATGGCCGGGGCGGCCGCGCCGAATTTGGCGGCCTTTGCAACGGCCTTCGTGATGACCTCGGCCGGGACGAGCGGCCGTGCGCCGTCGTGGACGGCGACGAGCTGTGTGCCCTCGGAGACGGCGGCGAGGCCCTTCTGTACGGACTCCGTCCGGCTCGCGCCGCCTGCCACGACGATGCGGACTTTTTCATATGCCACGCACACGCGGCTCATGCGCTCTATGACATCGGGCCGCGTGACGACGATGATCTCGTCGATGGCTGGATGGTTGTTGAACGCGGCAAGCGTCCGGCAGATGACCGGGAGCTTTGCGATGGGCGCGAAAATCTTGTCGACACCGCCCATGCGGGTCGCGCTCCCGGCGGCGACGATGACCGCCGCCGTGTACGGATGCTCGAGCTTTTGCTTGACAGACTGCGCTTTTCGCAGCAGATTGCTCAGTTTCATGGCGTGCTCCTTTCAGAGTGCGTTCACGAGCTGCTTGTAGGTATTGCCGCGGACGGCAAAATTCTTGAACTGGTCGAATGCGGCACAGGCCGGGGAGAGCGTGACGATGTCACCAGGCTTTGCGGTGGATCGTGCCAGCTTGACGGCCTCAGCCAGCGTGTGTGCCTCCAGAATGTCCGGCGTTCCGGCTTTGTAGCCCGGCGCGGACTCGACGGCGACGCGGATCTTCGCGGCGGTCGCGCCGCAGAGGACGAGCGTCTTCACGTGCGCGCAGACCTCCGGGCCGAGGACGTCGAACGGAATGTGCTTATCATAGCCGCCCGCGATCAGGATGACCTTCTGGTGGAACGAATGCAGGCCCGCAATGGTGCGGGAGGGGCTGGACGCGATGGAGTCGTTGTAGTATTTCACGCCGTCCAGTTCGCGCACAAACTCGATCCGGTGCTCCACGCCGGGGAACGACTTCGCTACGGCGTCGATGTCCGCGTCTGTGGCAAGACCCTCGACAGCACAGGCCGCAGCCATATAGTTTTCAATGTTGTGGACGCCGGGGATGCGGATGTCGTCAGCCTTCATAATGGGGGTATCGTTGCGGTAAATGGTGTCGCCGTTCAGCCACACGCCGCGTTCCGGGCGGCCAAGGCGGGAGAACTTCTCGACTGTACCAGGAGCGCTCTCCGCGAAGCCGTCGGTGATGGCGTTGTCCATGTTGACGACGAGTTTGCTGGTTTTGCTCTGGTGGAGATAGACGTTCTGCTTGGCGGCGATGTACTCGGCCATATCCTTGTGGACATCGAGGTGGTTCGGCGCGAGGTTCGTCACAACGGCGACGTCCGCTGAGCGTGTCATGCCCATGAGCTGGAACGAACTCAGCTCGACGACGGCAATGTCGTCCGGTTCCATCTTCTCGGCTACGGGAAGCAGCGGTGTGCCGATGTTGCCGCCAAGCCAGACGCGGCGGCCCGCATGCTTCAGAATTTCCGCGATGAGCGTCGTTGTGGTCGTTTTGCCGTCGGAGCCGGTGACGGCGATGATCTTACAGGGGCAGACCTCGAAAAAGACCTCCATCTCCGACGTGACGGATGCGCCGGCCTCGCGCAGCTGACGCAGGGCCGGGATGTCCGGGTGCATTCCGGGGGTGCGGAAGACAACGTCGGCGGTGATGCCATCCAGATAGTCCGGGCCGACGTGGAGCTTTGCGCCGAGCTGTTCCAGCTCCAGCACCTCGGGGTCGAGCGCGTCGCGCGGCGTCTTGTCGCAGGCGAGCGTCTCGATGCCGCGCGCGAGGAGCATACGGATCAGCGGGCGGTTGCTCACGCCGATGCCGAGCACGGCGACGCGCTTGCCGGTCAAAGTATCAAAATAGGCGTTTACAGATGCGTTCATGATCAAAGCCTCGATTCTTGAAGTCTTTCCCATTATAGCCGCTGGAAGAAAAAAATGCAATCCGGTTTGACAAATCCGCCGCCATCCGTTACAATATTTGTGCGACCGGGCCGGACAGTCGCGGGCGCAGCGCCGAAAGGCCGCGCGTGAGGAAAGTCCGGGCTCCACAGGGCAAGGATAACGGGTAACGCCCGCCCAGAG
>USDP01000093.1 GCA_900553545.1 uncultured Eubacteriales bacterium
AACTCCAGCTCTTCACCGCAGTTCGGGCACTTGGTCGAGCCTTCGTCGAGCATTTCCTCGTCGATCGTGATGACCTCACCGCAGGTGGGGCACTTGACCTCGTAGAGCGTCTCATCGCCGAAGTCAAACTCGTCCTCGTCGCCGAAATCGTCCTCGTAATCCTCGTCGTCCTCGTCCTCGTCGTCCTCATCATCCAGCAGATACTCGTCGATGTTGTCGAGATCCTCTTCGATGCAGTCCAGTTCGTCGGAGATGCAGTCGACCACATCCTCCAGATCCGCCACATTCTCCGCCACATCAGAGAGCATGTCGATGATCGCCGCGATCAGCTTGCCTTCGTTCTTGTCGGTGTCGAGCTTCAGGCCGTCCATCAGGCCTTTGAGATAAGCGGATTTTTCAGAAAGTGTCATAGTGGTGTCTCCTTTCAAGCTGCGGATAAAGTTCCTGTGGTCTTAGCCCTTTGCGCGGCCCAGATATTCGCCCGTGCGGGTGTCGATCTGGATGCGGTCGCCCTCGTTGATGAACAGCGGGACTTTGACTTCCGTGCCGGTCTCGACGGTGGCGGGCTTGGTGACGTTGGTGGCGGTGTCGCCCTTGACGCCCGGATCGGCCTTGATGACCTCAAGCTCGACAAAGTTCGGCGTCTCGACGCCAAAGACCTTGCCCTTGTAGCTCATCAGCTTGCACATGGTGTTTTCCTTGATGAAGCGGAAGGAATCGTCGAGCGTTTCCTTGCCGATGGGGATCATGTCGTAGGTCTCCTGGTCCATGAAGTAATACAGGTCGCCGTCGTTGTAGCTGTACTCGGCGTCCTTGCGCTCGATGAACGCTTCTTCGAACTTCGCGGTCGGGTTGAACGACGTCTCGGTGACGGCGCCGGTCACGATGTTCTTCATCTTGGTGCGGACGAAGGCCGCGCCCTTGCCGGGCTTGACGTGCTGGAACTCGACGACCTGCATGATCTTGCCGTCCATCTCAAAGGTCTTGCCGTTTCTGAAATCACCGGCGGTAATGGTTGCCATACTATTTTCCTCCAATATGTTCAGGTTCAAAAAATTACAGTTGTATAACGGAGTTATTTTACAATAGGATGCCCCGTTTTTCAAGACATTCTTACAAAATAATCAAATTTTTCGGACTCTTGGTCAAAACCTCGCAGCCGGTCTCCGTGATAACGGTCACATCCTCGATGCGGACGCCGAATTTTCCCGGCAGATAGATGCCCGGCTCCGCCGAGACGACGGCCCCTGCGGGCATCGGCTGGTCGTTGCGGGTGTTGGCGTTCGGGGCCTCGTGGATGAGGATGCCGAGGCTGTGGCCGTAGCCGTGGCCGAAATAGTCGCCATAGCCCGCATCCGCGATCACCTTGCGCGCCGTGCCGTCGATGTCCCGTCCGGCCACGCCTGCCTTCGTCGCGGCGATGCCGGCCAACTGTGCCTTGAGCACGGTCTTGTAGACCTTGTCCATCTCCTCGGACACGAAGCCGAGGGCGACCGTGCGCGTCATGTCGGAGCAGTAGCCGCCGTAGATGCAGCCAAAGTCCATCGTGATGAAATCGCCGAACTCGAGCTTCCGCTCGCCGGGGACGCCGTGCGGCAGACTTGTGTTCGGGCCGGAGACCACAATCGGGTCGAACGAGGGGCCCTCTGCGCCGTGCTTGTAGAGGCGGTAGAGCAGCTCGGCCTCGAGCTCCTTCTCCGTCATACCCGCCTGGATGATCTTGCAGAGCTCGGAGAACGTCTGGTCGGTGATGGCCTGCGCCTTGCGCATCAGCTCGATCTCCCACGGTTCCTTCGTCGCGCGGAAGGCGTCGATCTTCGCCTGCATCGGCACGAGCACGGCGTGCAGCGCCTCGTTGTAGCGCAGATAGTCGCCGTAGGTCATGTCGTTCTCTTCAAAGCCGAGCTTTTTGATTGTGTGCTCGCCGATGACCTCGTTGATGCGCTCGATCTCGCTGCTGCCCGGATGCGTCATCCGGACGGTGAAGCCCTTGAGGTTCTTCTCCGCAGCCTCGATATAGCGGCTATCGGTGAAGTAATACGCGCCCTCGCGCGTCACGACGGCCACACCCTCGGCCACGCGGTACTGCGCGGCGTAGAGCCGGTTGTAGACGCTCGTCAGCAGCAGCGCGTCCACTTCGCCCGTTTCGAGCAGACTCTGATACTTTTCAATGTTTTTCATGTTGGTTCTTCCTTCTTCCTATTGCAATGAACGGCAGCTCGGCAATATGCCGCAGCTTCAGCCATATGGTATGATTGTGAATCGCAGAAACCAGAATTGAGGTCATCCCCGCGCAGTTCGCGCCGAGGACGTCCGTGTAGATCTGGTCGCCCGCGAGGGCGCACGCCGCCGGGTCGAGCGAGAATCGCGCGAGACATGCGCGAATGCCGCGCTGGAACGGCTTTTTCGCATGTGTGATGCAGTCCAGGCCGTACTTTTTGCAGAACTCCACCACGCGCGGCTTGCGGCTGTTCGACACCACGCAGAGGCGGATCTCCGACGCCTGCATCCGCCGCAGCCACGCCGTCATCGCCTCCGCCGGCTCATTCGTCGTGTAGGGCACGATCGTGTTGTCAAAATCCAGCATCAGGAACCGCACGCCCCGCGCGGCAAGCAGCTCCGGCGTCAGGTCGGTCAGGCTGGGCAGAATGAGCTTCGGGATCAGGGAAAACGGCATAGCGGGCCTCGCACTTTCATAAATTCCTATATAGTATACCACATGGGGGTGGTTCTTGTCTATGACCGTCTTTCCATTTCCGCCGGACTTTCCGGGCCTGTCCGTGCCGTTTTCCGTTGTCGGCTTTGACTGGGACTCCGGCGCGCCGGACGGTGAGCTGCTCGTCCTGCCGCGCGGCTGCGGAGCCCCGGCCTTCGACGGCCCGGTCTTCACGCCGGACGCCGCCTTTGACGATGACCGGTTGCTCCGCCCGGCGGACGCCGCACCGGAACAAGGGCCGGTCTGGATGGAGGCCTTCTGCCCGCGCGGGACGCTCCGCGCCCGCCTGACCGCCGCCGTCGCCGCGTTCGGCAGCCGCCTCTGGCTCCATCTTGCGCCAATGTCAACGCTTTATACGCTCCCCTGCCCGGACGGCGCTGGAACACCGGTTTCGGACGCGGAGCGCGCCGCCCTCCTTGCCGCGCATCCTTCCTGTTTCTGTCCGGAATTCGTCTGCCAATGCGCGCACTGGCCAGACAGTGATATCATCCGTGTCCTCCTCTATGACACGGACGAGACACTTGCCATGCAGCTTGCGCTGGCGGCCGCCTGCGGCGTTCCGCAGGTCTTCGGACAATTTTGCGTCAGTTGACGACGTTGACCGGCTTCCCGGCCAGAAATGCCTTCACATTCTCCACGGTCTGCTCCAGAATCCGGACGCGGCACTGTTTCGCCGCCCACGAGATGTGCGGCGTGATGATGCAGTTTTTCGCGTGCAGCAGCGGATTGTCCGCGCGGATCGGTTCCTCCGACGCAACGTCCAGCCCCGCAGCGCAGAGCTTTCCGCTGTTCAGTGCATCCGCCAGATCCTGCTCCACGATCAGTCCGCCCCGGCTGTTGTTGATGAGGATCGCGCCCTCCTTCATTTTCGCGATGCTCTCGCGATTGATGATCCCCGCCGTCTCCGGGAACAGCGGGCAGTGCAGCGAGACGACGTCCGCCTCGGCCAGCAGCGTGTCCAGCGGCACATACTCCGCGATTGCGCGGCCCTCCTCCGTCTCTGTCCGGCTGTACGCGAGCACCCGCATCCCCATCGCGCGGGCGATGCGCCCCACCTGCCGCCCGATGCGGCCAAAGCCGACGATGCCCATCGTCATCCCGGCCAGCTCGATCAGCGGCGTATCCCAGAAGCAGAAATCCGCGCACGCCGCCCAGCGCCCGGCCTGCACTGCCTCGGCATGGTCGCCGACGTGCATACAGATCTCAAGCAGCAGCGCGATGGCAAACTGCGCGACCGCCGCCGTCCCATAGGCCGGGACGTTCGCCACTGCAATGCCCTTCTGCGCAGCATAGGCGCAGTCGACCACGTTATAGCCCGTCGCCATGATCGTGATGAACCGCAGCGACGGACAGGCGTCGATCACCTGCCGCGTGATCGGCGTTTTGTTGATCACAATGATCTCCGCGTCGCCGATGCGCTGCACAATCTGCGCTACATCCGTGTCGTCCGTCCGGTCGTAGACCGTCAGCTCTCCCAGCGCCGCCAGCGCGTCCCAGCTCAGATCACCCGGATTCTCACAATATCCGTCCAAAATCACGATCTTCATGCCATTCTCCTCCGTCTGTTCTGATTGCCTCTATTATCCGGTATTCCCGCGCCGCCGTCAAGCCAAACCGGCAAAAAAGCGGCATTTTTTCCGCACGCCCGGAGAAACTATCCATGCACAGCGGCGCAAATAAAATTTTGTTGTAAAAACAACATCAATCTTACCGAGCCTCTGTTATGCTTTGGATGCAAATGAAATACAGGAGGAACCGACCATGGATCAGAAGATGTTTTGTTATCAGTGTGAGCAGACCGCCCATTGCTCCGGCTGCACCGGCGCATCAGGCGTCTGCGGCAAGAGTGCCGAGGTCGCCCAGCTCCAGGACGAGCTGACCGGTGCGCTCATCGGTCTTGCCCGCGCAACCGACGGTGACACGCACCCCGACGCGAACACGTGGCGCCTCATCGTCGACGGCCTGTTCACCACCGTCACCAACGTCAACTTCAACGCCGCCACGATCCGCGATCTTATCGCCCGCGTCCACACCGAGCACGACCGCCTTGTCCCCGGCTGCTCCGCCTGCGGCAGTCCCTGCGGACGCAATGCCGACTATGACATGCGCGAGCTTTGGACCGCGGACGAGGATATCCGCAGCCTCAAATCGCTCATTCTTTTCGGTATCCGCGGCATGGCCGCCTACGCGCACCACGCAATGGTCCTCGGCTATGAGGACGAAGAACTGAACCGCTTCTTTGCCCGTGCGCTGTTCACCGTCGGCGAGGATCTCGACATGGAGCAGCTCCT
Organism: uncultured Eubacteriales bacterium; assembly: GCA_900553545.1. Taxonomy (GTDB): domain Bacteria; phylum Bacillota; class Clostridia; order Oscillospirales; family Oscillospiraceae; genus CAG-170. The sequence goes on from USDP01000093.1 coordinate 5,008, forward strand.
GCCCGTCGTCCTCGAAGTCGGGAAATACAACCTCGGCTGTATGGCCCTGCTCGACCGCGCCAATACCGAAACCTAGGGCCACCCCGTTCCCACAATCGTCCCGCTGACCGTTGAAAAGGGACCCTTCATCGTCGTCACCGGGCACGACCTGCACGACCTCAAGCTCCTGCTCGAGCAGACCGCCGGAAAAGGCGTCAACATCTACACGCACGGCGAGATGCTGCCCGCACACGGCTATCCGGAGCTGAAAAAATATCCGCACCTCAAGGGCAACTTCGGCACGGCGTGGCAGAACCAGCAGAAGGAATTTGCGAATCTCCCCGCGCCCATCCTCTTCACGACGAACTGTCTCATGCCGCCGAAGGCCAGCTACGCGGACCGCGTCTACACGACCTCCGTCGTCTCCTATCCCGAGATGCGGCACATCGGCCCGAATAAGGACTTCACGCCGCTCATCGAACAGGCGATCGTGCTCGGCGGCTATGCCGAAGAACAGCGTTTCACCGGCATCAACGGCGGGACTTCTGTCACCACCGGCTTTGCCAGAAATGCCGTGCTCTCCGTGGCGGACAAGGTCGTGGACGGCGTCAAATCCGGCGCCATCCGGCATTTCTTCCTTGTCGGTGGCTGCGACGGCGCACGCCCCGGCCGCAATTATTACACTGATTTCGTCAAGCAGGCCCCGCAGGACACCGTCATCCTCACGCTCGCCTGCGGCAAATACCGCTTCAATGACCTCGACCTTGGCTCGATCGGCGGCATTCCGCGTCTGCTGGACATCGGCCAGTGCAACGACGCCTACAGCGCCATCCAAATCGCGCTGACGCTCGCCGACGCTTTTGGCTGCACAGTCAACGAGCTGCCGCTCTCGATGGTGCTCAGCTGGTACGAGCAGAAGGCCGTCTGCATCCTGCTCACGCTCCTGCACCTCGGCATCCAGGGTATCCGCCTCGGGCCGACGCTCCCGGCGTTCCTCTCGCCGAACGTCCTGAACTTCCTCGCCGAGCACTATGCCATCGCACCGACCACCACGCCCGAGGCCGACCTCGCCGCCCTCCTTTCCTAAGCCCCACTGCACTTTGCAGGGGCGGACGACCCTGTCCGCCCAAAGGCCCCTTCTTGGTAGAGAGGGCTGTCTGCGCTTCGCGCAGACTGGGGGAGCTTCAATATCTTCTCCCCCCTGATCGCCTTTGGCGATCTGTCCCCCCTCTACGAAGAGGGGGGGCTTTTCGCTGCGGCGGACTGATCGTGTCTACGCACAAAAACGGCGCTCTGCTTTCGCAGAGCGCCGCTCTTCTCTTCAATTCAGTCGAAAGGGAGAATTAGTAGAACTTCTTTCTGT
>USDP01000094.1 GCA_900553545.1 uncultured Eubacteriales bacterium
CCTTTCGGCTGCTTGAACAATTTTTACTTCAAAATATTGTCTAACTTTTTGGGGTTACTTCAGGCGCGCAGAGGAGCGATTTTATATTTCTGCAAAGATGATTTGTCTGGGGTGTATCTGAAAACTGAAAATGCGACCGGCGGCGAGGAATTTTCGCGCTGCGAAAGATACTTTTCCGTAGGAATACTGACGTATTTCAAGAAAAAATGCTGCAGCGCAGTGCGAAAAGGTACGCTGTCCGGGTGCGTTGGGAGTTGGAAGAATACACCCTACGCCGGTTCTGAGCCGACGCGCTGAAGGCACGCGCGGTACTGCTCATACGTATCCAGATCGGTCCAGCAGCCGGCGTCGTCGACCGGGACGGTCGCGATGGCGTCCTCGTGCAGCCGCCAGAAGCCGCGCAGCCCGTCCGATCCCTGATAGGAGCAGATGCCGGGGATGAACGCGCAGTCGATGAGCGGTGGATGCTTTCGGTAGCCGTCCAGCGTCGGAAATGTGATGGAGGGTACGCCGCCGGAGCGTGCGCGGCAGACCGTCAGGAAGGTCTCTTTCGTGACGACCGGCATATCGCCCGGCATCAGGAAAAAGGCGCTGCACGGCGGGAGCGCCGCCGCGCCAAGCTGGATGGAGGCGAGCATATCCGTCGAGGCAAAGTCGCGGTTGTACACGGGAATGACGGTTCCGGCGAGGTAGCGGCTGTGCAGGACTGCTTCGACCTCTCTGCCGCGGTAGCCAAGCACGACGACGACCGGGCTGATGCCGCACAGGAGCATGGAATCGATCGTATTTTCAATGACCGTCTTGCCGCGCAGCGGCAGAAGGGGCTTGAAGCAGCCCATCCGGCTGGAAAGCCCGGCGGCGACGATCAGTCCGCAGATGCGTTCTTCCATAATTGCGTCCTCCGTTTCTGCCAAAGCGCAGAGCTTTGCTCGTTTGTGGGGATGAGCGTTCGTTTTCCGCTGCAAAACGGCATATCCTCCACGAAGCGCACTGTGCAGCCGAGCTGCGCCAGCGCTTCGCGCGAGGAAGTGACCACACCGAGGATTTCTACAGTCAGTGTGCTGCCCGAAAGCGCCGCCCGATAGTCGAGAACGGCGTCGTCGCCGTAGAGCAGATCGTCCAGAGCAGCGAGGGAATAGACCGCGCTGCGGTCTTTTTTTCTGCCATAGACCGCGGCGAGCGTCCCATCCGGGTCTAGCCGCCCGAGATCGCCGGTGCGGTAGCGCAGCATCGGCATGGCTTCACGGTCCAGCGCCGTGAGCACAAGCTCGCCGTCCGGCAGCGTCTCAAGCAGCGCGTCCTGGCGTAGGCGCATTGGTCCGCCGGGCTCCGTCTGGACAGCGAGACCATAGCCGCTCTCCGTCATGCCGTAGTGGTTGAGCGCGCGCGCATTCCAGCGGCGCGAGATCGTCTCAACGAGTGCAGGGGAGACGTAGTCCGAGGAGAGCAGCGCGTTTTGAACCGGCAGCTCCGGGTGCAGCAGCGCCAGACGACGCACCTGAGATGGGATCCCGACCAGCGTTTCGATCCGGTTTTCCAGACACCAGCGCGCGCAGTCGTCCGCGTCGCGAATGGGGCCGTAGTACAGCGGCACGCCGCCGAAGCGCCGGATGCCGCGCGAAAGCAGGTCGCAGAGCCCGTCGGGATTCGTGCCCGGCATGAGGATGCCGACGCGGTTCGTGCCTGCGCAGACGGCGTCCATGCCGTGATGGAAGAAATCAACGGTCGCCTCCAGATCGCGCTCGGTAAAGAAGATACGCTTGCGTGTGCCGGAGGTGCCGGAGGTCTCAAGGCTCACGATGCGCCGCACGCGCGAGGGCGGGCAGCAGAGCAGCTCCGCGCCGTGCAGGAGCAGATCGTCCGCCGTGAGCATGGGAAACGCGGCGTAGTCCGCAAGCGTTTGCGGCTGCGTTTCCGGCAGCGCGGCATAAAACCGGCTGTGCGTGCGCGCATATTGCAGCGTGCGTTGCAGACGCGTCAGCTTTTTTTCCAGATCCATAATCCATACCCCGGCTTGACGCTGCGCAGGCAGGCGCGGTCCTCCGCGCTGAGGGCGCATTCCCCGCCAAAGAGCATTTGCTGAAGCAGATACTGGCGGAGCGACTGCGTCAGGTCGCAAAAATCGGTCAGAAGAAAATCCTGCTGAAATTCCGCCTCCAGCTGCGCTTTCGTGGATAAGCGCCCGATCAGAGCGGCGCGCGTCGCGTCCGCCGGAAGGGGCTGCTCTGCGAACAGGTCCGCGAGCAGCAGCGTCCCGCCGGGACGAAGCACACGCAGCAGTTCCGCGCGCGCAGGCTTCGGCTCACAGAGGGAGTAGACGCACTCCATGATCGCGCAGTCGCAGCATTCATCCTCGAGCGGCAGCGCCTCTGCCGCACCGTGAAAGACGGTCAGCCCCGCCGCGCGGCAGAGCCCGACGCGGTCAGCATCCGGCTCGACACCGGTGGCGCGGAAGCCATGCGCGGTCAGCTCCGCGAGCAAAATGCCTGCGCCGCTGCCGATCTCGACGATCTGCTCGCCGGGCGTCAGATACGAAAGCAGCAGATCCGGCGAGCAGGGGCTCAGCTTTCCGGCATGGCAGTAAGATAATTTGCGCAAAACGGTCTCACCTTTCCATCGTGATAAACGTGAAGGCTGCATCGGCGCAGCCGCTCAATGTCCAAGTTTTCCGCATCCTGAAATGCCATCGCCGTGAGCGTGAGGCTCCTCTGGCGCATCATGCGGATAAAGTCCTCAAAGCCACCCTCCGAAGTGCTTTCGGCTTCGTCGCGCCGCTCCCAGCGGCGGGCGACATAGGCGCGGTTTTGCGCCGCAGTCGTGTCGCATCCGGAAGACGCTTCCCGCAGTAGCGGGCAGATGCCGCCCTGCGGCTCGACGAGCAGCTGTGCGTGAAAGCCGCACATGGGATGGTCGCAGCGGGAGGGAAGGAAGCAGTCGGCGGGTAGACCGGTCTGCTCGCAGAGCATCCAGATCAGCTCGTCGAGCGTGATGCGTGCGGCAGGGTCTGGGCGCTTCGGGATGCGCCCGAAATAGGAGACCGGCTGGAGGTGTACCCCGCGCACGGCGGGGACATTTTCCGCGGCAAAGCGTATCAGTGCGCCGAGTTGGTCGTCATTGACGCCGCGCACGACGGTCGGTACCAGCGTGACACCCATTTTCAGCGCGTCACAGACGGCGATGGCGCGCTTTTTAAGCTCCAGAAGCGGGCGTGCGCGGAGCGCTATATAAACGGCGTTATCCAGAGCATCAAATTGCAGGAAGATGATGCTGACGCCCGCGTCGCGAAGCGCCCGCGCATAGTCCGGCTCCTGCGCGAGGCGAATGCCGTTGGTGTTGAGCTGGATGTGCTCGAACCCGAGCGAGCGCGCATAGCGCGTCAGCTCCGGCAGATCGTCGCGCATGGTCGGCTCACCGCCGGAAAGCTGCAAAAGCGGCTTGCCGCAGCGTTCCATAAGGTCAGCGACCGCCGATTTGAGCGATTCCAGAGACGGCTGCGCATCACGCTCGCCTCCGTGTGCGAAGCAGAAGCTGCACCGGAGGTTGCAGCGGTTCGTGACCTCCAGCAGAGAGCAGCAGGTCGCGCGCTGATGCTCCGCGCATAGTCCGCACGCGCCGGGGCAGGAAAGCCCTTCATCGGGTGCAAGCTCCTTCGCGCCGGAGACCCATGTGCCGTAATCGAGCTTTCCGCGCCAGACCGGGACGCGGAAGGAGCCGTGCTCCGGGCAGCGCTTTTCCATCCATATCTCCGCGCCGGTTTGGACAAGCGCGGCGGGGATGGGCGCGAGGCAGACCGGGCAGACCGACCGCGTCCGTCGCACGACCGGCTCAGTCTTCATCGTGGGGATGCTCATGGCAGCCCTCGCCGGAGTGGCAGCCGGTCCCACCGATGAAATCCGGGATCATATCCAGCTCGTATGCCTCCATTTTGGCGATCGCCTCCTGCGCGCGCAGCCCGGCGGCAAGATAGCGGGTGACGCAGCCCTGATCGGCAAGAATGATGAAGGGCGACTCCTCGATCGAACCGCAGAGGACGGCTTCGCAGTCCTCCTCGACGATACGCAGCGCGAGCGCCTCATCGTCGAGACAGTCACGCGCGACGTCACAGACGAGCGTGCTCTCGCCGCCTTCGTCCGGTACATCATAAATTTGAAGCCGCTTTGCCGCGGAAAAATCCTCGGCGACGACCGGCTCCTGCGCGAGCATGACGGCAACTTTCATAGCGTTTCCTCCTGATAAAGTCCGTATTCGCGCAGCAGGGCGAGGCATTTCTCGCCGACCGCGTCGATGAGCTCCGGGCAGAGCGTGCGCTTGCGCCGCAGCCCGGCGGAGATGTCCTCACAGTTGACGGAGCCATATTCCATGCCGTAGGTCTCGTCGAACCAGGCGGTCAGCTCCGGGATCATTTCCTCGCAGGCCTTGCGCTTGTCAAACATGGCGAGCAGCATCGCCCCGCCGCTCAGCGCGCCGCAGGTCATGCGGCTCCAAAGTCCGTTGCAGAGCGCGGCGCTCGCGTTCGCGAACGGCTCGTTTTTCTCTCCGCGCAGCTGTAAGCCCAGGCGGACAAGCGCCTCGGCGCAGCAGCTTCCGGTGGCGAGAAAGCGTTTGAGATCGTCCATAATTCCTCCTCAAAGCCGGCCGGGACCGGCGGCGTCAAAGCATTCGGTCATATAGGTCGTCACGGCAAGCTGGTATTGCTGCGCCGTTTCGGCGATCGCCTCGTCCATCGCGCGGCTGAGCGCAGCGGAGGGACAGACAGCGCTGGTGTTGATGACGACCGGCAGCGCCGTCGCCGGTGCATCCAGCGCGTGGTCGAGCGTAAGACCTCCGCTGCTTCCGACGGCGGAGAGCTTGCCGTAGCTTCCGTCCGGACCCATCGCAAAGAGCTTCAGATGCGGCGTGTGACCGCCTGCGGCGCAGATGTTTTTGCGGATCGCTTCGGCGAGATCGCGCAGGTAGGCGTTGCCGTCAAAGGTGTTGCAGCAGACCTCGACATAGAACTGCCGCCCGTACTGCGCCATTTTCCCCATCGCGGCGCAGAAATCCGATCCGCCGTAGGCGAGGTCCGGGTGCAGGAGCCTGCTCGTGTGCGCGAGAATATAGTCCGCAAAGTCCGCGACGCCCGCGCCGGTCTTGGCACTGACGGCAAACACGGCGGCGTCCTTCCAGCCCTCGCGCAGGAACGAAAGCGCGTCGTCGCGCTCGGCATCGTCCATGAGGTCCGATTTGTTCAGCAGAATGACCTCCGCCTCGTCGAGCTGGCGGTGGAAGATGTAGAGCAGCTCCTCGGGATATTCGCCCGCGCCGGTCTGAAGCTGCCGGACGCAGCGAAGGTCCGTGACGGCGGTGAAGGGCAGCAGCGTAAACTCGTTCGGATAGCGCTCGTTCAGCTTGTGATAGACGTGCTCCAGCGCGCCGACGCCGAAGCCGGGGATGTCGCTCATCGCGACGGCGTGCCCCTCACTTTCCAGCACGCGCCGCAGCCGGTCGACCAGATTTTCGGTCTGATAGCAGATGCACGCGCCGGACAGCTCCGTCGCGTCACAGCCGCAGGCTTTGCTGTAATAGGTGTCAACAAAGCCGCGCGCGCCGAGATCGTTCGAGATCGTAGCGGCGGGCAGCCCGCGCGCTTCCAGCTCCTTCGAGAGTGTGATCATCATACTGGTCTTGCCGCTGCCGAGAAAGCCGCTGAATACAAGAAAGCCGTTTTTCATCCTCATTTATCCTCCACCTCGACCTCTGCGTCGTGCATCCGTCCACGGACCAGCTCCTCGTCCAGATAGACCTGACCGCAGACCGGGCAGCAGGGGAGATCCTCATAAACCTCGTATTTCAGATATTGAAAGGTCACCTTTCTGGGCTCCAGCGGGACCTTGCACTTTGCGCAGATCAGCTTTCGCATGGCGTATCCTCCGGACTGACGGCGCAGTCGTTCTTCAGCTGCATTCGGTGGCTGTAGGCGTTATAGAGCCGCCAGCTGCCGTTTTCCAGTGCGTATTCCGCCCAATAGGTGATATAGCCGCGCCGGAGATGCCCGATGCGGCGCCCGGTCTGCTCGTCGAGGAGGAACTGCTGCGTCTGTTCGCAGTAGCGGATGAGAACGGCGGCAAACTAAAAAACCGTGTTATCCTCTTTTGTGACGAGCTGGGTACCATGCCGCCCTTTGATATTTTGCCGCTTTTCAGTGCTGGACGCTCTCGCCGCCTGACGCTGGTACCCATCATCCAGTCCCTGGCGCAGCTGGAAAAGAACTATGGGAAAGAAGGTGCGTCCATCCTGATGGATAACTGCCAGGATGTGATCTGCGGCGGCTTTGCGCCCAACAGCGAGGCGGCG
>USDP01000095.1 GCA_900553545.1 uncultured Eubacteriales bacterium
CGCCGCGTCATTTTTCCTTGAAATACGTCAGTATTCCTGCGAAAAAATGTCTTGCTCAGCGCAAAAATTCTTCGCTGCCGGTCACATTTTCAGTTTTCAGATACACCCTAGCAAGGGGAGCCTTGGGGCGGACGCTGCCCGCCCCACAAATCCTTACAAGTCATAGAGGTTCTGGTTGCAATTTGCAGACTTTTTTGATAAAATAAGACGTTAATAAAAATGGAGAGGTATACGCGTGTATCTGAAATCCTTGGAGGTCCAGGGCTTCAAATCGTTCCCGGACAAGACTGTGCTGCAATTCGGCAGCGACATCACTGCCATCGTCGGCCCGAACGGCAGCGGCAAATCGAATATTTCCGACGCCATCAGCTGGGTGCTCGGCGAGCAGAGTTCCAAGGCGCTGCGCGGCGCGAAGATGGAGGACGTCATCTTCGGCGGCACACAGAAGCGCGCAGCCGTGGGCTACGCGGAGGCGACGCTTGTGCTCGACAATCAGGCCGGGCAGCTCCGCATCGAGACGCCTGAGGTCGCCATCACGCGGCGGTATTACCGCTCCGGTGAGAGCGAGTATTTCATCAACCGGCAATCCGCACGTCTGCGCGACATCAACGAGCTGCTGATGGACACAGGCCTTGGCAAAGAGGGCTACAGCAACATCGGGCAGGGCAAGGTCGATGAGATCCTGGCCCTCAAATCGACCGACCGGCGCGAGGTCTTTGAAGAAGCGGCGGGCATCTCGAAATACCGCCACCGCAAGGAGGAGACGGAGCGCAGGCTGGCCAACACCGAGGACAATCTGCTGCGCATCGGCGACAAAATTTCGGAACTCGAGCTTCAGGTCGAGCCGCTGCGCGAGCAGGCCGAAAAGGCGAAGAAATATCTGGCCCTGCGGGACGAGCTGAAGGGGCTGGAGGTGACGGTCTGGCTCGACGGACTCGGCAAGGCCGCGGAGCACGCGAAAAAGGCCGAGACGGACTACGCCAGCGCGGCGTTCATTCTCGAGCAGGCGCACGACGAGCTGACGCGGCTTTACAGCCAGTCTGAGCAGCTGTCGCTGCAATTCAACCACGAGACGCTCGTGCTCGACCAGATGCGCGAGGAGATCGCGAGCATGGAGACCGAGCGGCAGCGGCAGGAGGGCGAGGCGGCAGTCCTCGAGGCGTCGATCACGCACCAGAACGAGAACATCGTCCGCATCCGGCAGGAGCTGGACGATCAGGATACGCGCAGCGGCGGCATCGCCGGGAGCATCGCGGAGCAGAAGCAGCGCATGGAAGCGGCACAGGCTGCGATGCGGGAATTGAATACGGAAATTGAATCGCTGAACGCGAAAAATGCGGAATTTGATCGCGAGACGGCAGAAAAGCAGAATAAGCTGCTGGCCTTGCAGACGAAGCAGTCGCTGTTACAGGCGGATGCCGCCGAGAAGAACACGCAGATCGCATCGCTGACGGCGTCGCTGAGTGAAATCCTGGAACGGCAGAACATTTTGAAGGAAGACCGCGCCGCCGCCGAAGCGCGCCGCGCGGACATCGACGCACGGCAGGCCGAGTGCCGTAAGCGGCTGACGCAGGCGCAGGAGGACGTGACCTCCGCGAACAATACGATCTCCGGCTATGAGCTGCGGCTCAAGACCCGGCAGGACAAGCGCGCGCAGCTGCAAAAGCAGGCGGACACGGCGGGCGTCCAGCTCCAGACCATCGAGGCGCGGATGAAGATGCTGCGCGAGATGGAGCGGGAATTTGAGGGCTTTTCCAAGGCGGTGCGCCTCGTGATGCAGGACGCCGAGCGCGGAAACTTGCGCGGCGTGCGCGGCCCGGTGTCGAAGCTCATCCGCGTGGACGACGAATTTACGACCGCCATTGAGACGGCCCTTGGCGCGGCGATGCAGAACATCGTCGTGGAAAATGAAGACTGCGGCAAGGCGGCCATCCAGATGCTCAAGCGGCGCGACGGCGGCCGTGCCACGTTCCTCCCGATGAACACGATCCGCGGCAAACGCATGAACCTGAACGGTCTCGAGCGGCAGCCCGGCTTCGTGGGCATCGCCTCGGCGCTGGTGGAGACCGCGCCGGAATATGAAGAGATCCTCGAGAATCTGCTCGGGCGGACGGTCATCGCAGAGACGCTCGACCATGCCATCCGCATGGCGCGCGCGGGGGAGAACCGGTTCCGCATCGTGACGCTCGACGGACAGGTGATGAACGCGGGCGGCAGCATGACCGGCGGCTCGACCACGAAGAGCGCGGGCGTGCTCTCCCGCGCGAACGACCTGGCGAGATTGGAGGGCGAACGCGCCAAACAATCCCAGCAGCTTGAAGCGCTGCAAAAACAGCTGAGCGAGGCGGCATCGAGCGCGGCGAAGACGGAGTTTGAACTGTCTGCCGTGCGGCAGCAGCTCCGTGAGGCGGAGGACGAGGTGCTCCGCCGGACCGAAGAAGAAAAACAGGCCGCGGCCCTGCGCGATGCGATGGAGGCAAATCTGGCGTCCATCGACGCGGAATTGCAGCGCATCGAAGCGCGCAACGGCGGCGACGGCGGACGGCTCGACATGCTGCGCACACAGCGCGAGCAGCTGAATGTGCAGCTTGCGGCGCTGGAAACGGAGCTTTTGGCGGCGCAGAGCGCACTGGAAGCCGCGGGCGCGCAGCAAGCGGCGCTGAACGAGCAGACCGCGCAGCTCCGGGCGGAGCTTGCCGCGAAGGACGCTGAGCGCAGCGGCGCGGAGACGTCCATCGCGCAGCTTGAGGCGCTGGCCGAAGCGATGGCCGGCGACCGCGAACAGAAATTGCAGCTTATTGAAGACTGCAATGCCCAGATTGCCGCGCTGCGCGAACAGCAGGCGGCGCAGGCCGCGGCGGTGAATGCCCTCGCGGCGCAGACCGAGGAGAAGCGGAGCGCCTTGCAGGAGGCGGTGGAGCACCGGACGCAGCTCGAAGGGCGGCGCAACCAGACCGAAAAGCAGGCACAGGACAAGAACAAGGAGATCCTGAACCTCGAGCGCGAGACCGCACGCCTCGAGCAGCGGAAGCTGACGAGCGAGATGGAGGAAAAACAGCTCATCGACAAGCTGTGGGACTCCTACGAGCTGACGCCGTCGACGGCGGAGGCGGAGAAGATCGAGATCGAATCCATCCCGGCGGCGAACAAAAAAATCACCGAGACGCGGCGGAAGATTTCGTCCCTCGGCACGCCGAACCTCGGTGCGATCGACGAATTTGCCCGCGTGAACGAGCGGTATGAATACCTCACGGGCCAGCGCGACGACGTGCTGCACGCGAAGGACGATCTGCTCCAGATCATCGACGGCCTGACGACCGAGATGACGGAAATTTTCGTCCGGGAGTTTGCAAAGATCAACGAATATTTCGGCGCGACGTTCACCGAGATGTTCGGCGGCGGCCGCGCCTCGCTCGAGCTCGAGGACAAGACCCAGCCGCTGACCTGCGGCATCGAGATCCGCGTGCAGCCGCCCGGAAAGCAGCTGAAGACCATCACGCTCCTCTCCGGCGGTGAGAAGGCGTTCGTTGCCATCGCGCTCTATTTTGCGATTTTGAAGGTGCGGCCCACGCCGTTCTGCATGCTCGACGAGATCGACGCCGCGCTCGATGACCGGAACGTCGGCCGCTTCGCGGGCTATCTGCGGAACCTCTGCGAGAAGACGCAGTTCATCGTCATCACGCACCGGCGCGGCACGATGGAGGCCGCCGATGTGCTCTACGGCGTGACGATGCAGGAGCAGGGCGTGTCGAAGATTTTGAGCCTCGATCTCGATGAAATGACCAAACAGCTTGGCATTACGACATAAATAAGGAGTAAACTATGGGCTTTTTTGAAAAGATAAAGCAGGGACTGAGCAAGACCGCCAGCTCGATCAGCAGCGTGTTCACCGCGTCGGAGCTGGACGACGATTTTTATGATGACCTCGAAGAACGGCTGATCCTCGCCGATCTCGGCATGGACACGACGGTCAAGGCCGTGGAGCGGCTGCGCCTCGTGGTACGCGACCGGAGGATCAAGACCGTGGCGGAGGCGCGCGAGGCGCTGCGCGAGGTGCTGTGCGACATGCTGGACGTGGGCGACAGCGCGCTGAATCTGTCCACAAAGCCGTCGGTCGTGCTGGTCATCGGCGTGAACGGCGTCGGCAAGACGACGACGATCGGCAAGATCGCAAATCAGCTCCATCAGGCGGGCAAAAAGGTCCTGCTCTGCGCGGGCGATACGTTCCGCGCGGCGGCGGCCGATCAGCTCGAGATCTGGGCCGAGCGCGCCCATGCCGACATCATCCGGCAGGGCGAAGGAGCCGACCCGGCGTCGGTCGTGTTCGATGCGATCTCGGCGGCGAAGGCGCGCGGCGTGGATGTGATTCTCTGCGACACGGCGGGCCGTCTGCACAACAAAGCGAACCTGATGAACGAGCTTGGCAAGATCAGCCGCATCATCGACCGGGAGCTGCCGGATGCGGCGAAGGAGGTCCTGCTCGTGCTGGACGGCACGACGGGCCAGAACGGATTGCTTCAGGCAAAGCAGTTCCAGGAGATCGCGGGCGTGACGGGCATCGCCCTCACGAAGCTCGACGGCACGGCCAAGGGCGGCATCGTCATCGCGGTGGCGGATGCCTTACAGATCCCGGTGAAGTACATCGGCGTCGGCGAGAAGATCGACGATCTGATGCCGTTCCGGGCGAAAGAATTTGTGGAGGCGTTGGTATGAGGATCGACGGACGGGCGCTCGATGAACTGAGAAGCGTGAAATTCACGCCGGACTTTACGAAATTTGCCGAGGGCAGCTGCCTCGTCGAGATGGGCGACACGGTCGTGCTCTGCAATGCGTCTGTGGAAGAAAAGCTGCCGCCGCATGTCAGATCCGGCGGCTGGATCACGGCGGAATATTCGATGCTGCCGCGCGCGAACCGCGAGCGCAGCAAGCGGGACATTTCCAAGCTGAAGCTCAACGGACGGAGCGCGGAAATTCAGCGCCTCATCGGCCGGAGCCTGCGCAGCGCGGTGGATCTTTCAGCGATGGAGGGCGTCTCTATCGTGGTGGACTGCGACGTTTTGCAGGGCGACGGCGGGACGCGGACGGCGTCGGTCACGGGCGGGTTTGTCGCGCTGGTGATTGCGCTGCGCAAGCTCGTCGCGGCCGGAAAGCTCGAAAAGCTGCCGGTGTCGACTTTTGTGGCCGCCGTCTCGGCGGGGATTGTGGACAATGTGCCGATGCTCGACCTCCGCTATCAGGAGGACAGCCGCGCGATGGTCGACCTGAACTGCGTGATGACCGCGGAGGGCGGCATCATTGAGCTGCAGGGCACGGGCGAGGGACGTCCCTTCACGATGGAGGAGCAGCAGGAGCTGATCGCCCTCTGCCGCAAGGGCATCGGCGAGCTGACGGCCAGGCAGAAGGCGCTGCTGGGAGAATTGGTATGAAGGTCATTTTAGCAAGCAAAAACGCGCACAAGCTCGAAGAGCTGTCCGCCATTCTGGGGCAGCTGGGCTTTGAGATCGCGCTGGAATCGGAATATGGACTCGATATCGAGGTCGAGGAGACGGGCACGACGTTTGAGGAAAACTCGCTGCTCAAGGCCGAGGCGGTCATGAAAGCGTCCGGGCTGCCGGTGCTGGCCGACGATTCGGGCCTGATGGTCGACGCGCTCCACGGCGCGCCGGGCGTCTACTCCGCGCGCTACGGCCATAAGGAGTCAGACGCGGCGCGGACGGCCTATCTGCTGGAAAATATGAAGGACGTGCCGGACGAGGCCCGCACGGCGAAGTTTGTCTGCGTGATCACGTGCCTCTGGCCGGATGGACGGAAGATCGTCGCGCGGGGCGAGTGTCCGGGCAGGATTTTGCACGAGGTGCATGGCAGCAACGGCTTTGGCTATGACCCGGTGTTCTATGTGCCGGAGCAGGGCAAGACGTTTGCCGAACTTTCGCCGGAAGAAAAGAACGCCATCTCGCACCGGGCGCGGGCATTGCAGGAATTTTGCAGACTGTATGAGGGAATGAAGCATGACAAGTAAGGAACGGGCCGCGCTGCGTGCGCAGGCCAACACGATCGAAACGACGCTGATCGTCGGCAAGGGCGGCGTGTCGGAGCAGGTATTGCAGGAGGCGTCGAATCTGCTCGACGCGCATGAGCTGATCAAGGGCAAGGTGCTTGAGACGGCGATGCTGACGGCCAGAGAAGCCAGCGACGCGATCTGCGAGGTGCTCGGTGCCGAGGGCATCGGCTGCGTGGGGACGAAGTTTATCGTCTGGCGCAAGTCGGAAAAGCTGGAGCAGGAGAAAAAGACGGCGGCGAAGCCC
>USDP01000096.1 GCA_900553545.1 uncultured Eubacteriales bacterium
GAAGTCGTTGGGGTCGGTATAGACGGTGAAGCAGCCCTCTTCCGGCTGGAAGTCGGCGGCGCCCGCGTCGAGCGCGTCCATCATCACGGCATCCTCGTCCAGCTCTTCTTCCTCGTTGTCGATCACGATGACGCCCTTTTTGTCGAACGCCCAGCTGACGCAGCCATTGACGCCGAGGCTGCCGCCGTATTTGTCGAAATGATGGCGGATGTTGCCCGCGGTGCGGTTGCGGTTGTCGGTCATGGTCTCGACGATGACGGCGATGCCGCTCGGGCCGTGGCCTTCGTAGGTGATGGCTTCGTAGCTGTCGCCCTGACCGGCGGAAGCCGCCTTTTCGAGGACGCGCTTGATGTTGTCGTTCGGCATGTTGGCCGCCTTGGCCTTGGTGATGACGGTCGCGAGGCGGGAGTTGTAGGCCGGGTCGGCCACGCCGCCGCCCTCTTTGACCGCGACGATCATTTCCTTGGAAATCTTCGTAAAGGCCGCCGCACGCTTTGCGTCCTGCGCGCCCTTCGTTTTCTGAATGTTATGCCACTTGGAATGTCCGGACATGGAGTTTCTTCCCTTCGTATCAGTTTTCTGCCCTATATTTTATCATAGGTGGCCGGTAAAAATCAACCAAAAAATTGGGTCTCGTTGCGATGTACCGTCGATTTCAGGACGCGCAGCTCCGGAAAACGCTCCCGCAGCAGCATGGCCAGCACCTCACAGACCGGATCTTCGGTCTCAAAGTGGCCCGCGTCGATCAGATTCAGCCCGCGCCAGCGCGCTTCCTCAAACTGATGGTATTTGAGATCCGCCGTCACGAACGTATCGCAGCCCGCCGCAAGCACCTCGTCGATCGCGCTGCCGCAGCTCCCGCCGCCAACGGCGACACACCGCACCGGTCTTCCGGCGTCGGCGAACCGCAGCCCCGGACAGGCCAGCTTTTCCTTCACAAACGCCGCAAACGTCCGCACATCCGTCTGTTCTGTCTCGCCGATCCGGAGCAGGCCATAGGGCTGTCCTGCATCGTCCTCGCCCGCCGGGTTCAGGATGCGGACGTTGTCCAGCTCCAGCTTCGCGGCCAGCGCGTCATTGACGCCGCCGGGTGCACAGTCGAGATTCGTATGCAGATTGACTGCTGCGATGCCGTGCTCGATCAGCTCCAGAACAGAGCGGCCCGCAAGCGTCGTTTCATTGATGGCGCGCGGCGGGTCAAAAAAGAGCGGATGGTGCGTCACGATGCACTGCGCGCCAAGCTCCACCGCCTCGGCGATCACGTCCGGCAGCGGATCGAGCGCGACGAGCACCGTCTCCACCTCGGTGGTGAACCGGCCGCAGAGCAGGCCGACATTATCCCAGTCGCCCATCTTCATGCGCTCCGGCGCGAAGGCAAACAGGACGTCATAAATTTCCCGTACCGTTCTCATGATTTTTCCTCATTTCTTCGACTTCTTCGAGCGCTGACCGGTAATAGGCCAGGCGCTCGGGCCGCTGATGCTCCGCGCCCATCAGGCCCTCCACGCTGCGGCGGAGGGCAGTTTCGATGCGCTGCATGTACGCGCCGAGCAGCGGCGAGCCGCTCTGGCGCAGCCACGGCGAGACGTACTGCGCGCCCGGCGAGAGGGGAGTGCCCGCGCCCGGATGCGCCCGGAGCACCGTGTATAAAAATTTTCCGTCCTGCACAAGCTGCTCGCACGCGATGGCGAAGCCGTGCTCGCCGAGCCAGCGGCGCAGCTCCTGCCCGGCAGACTGCGGCTGCAAGATAAGCGTGTAATTCCGGCCACGCAGCCACGGACAGGCGGATAAAATTTCGACGATCAGGTCGCCGCCCATGCCCGCGCAGACGATGGTATCGGCCTCGTCCGGTGCGATCTCCGCGAGGCCATCCGACAGACGGAACTCCATCTGTCCGGCGAAGCCGAACTTCGCCGCGTGCAGCTTTGCTGTTTGCAGCGGCTGCGGACGGAGGTCGGCAGCGAGGACATGTGCGGCGAGGCCGTTTTGCAGCAGATAGAGGCCCAGATAGCCGTGGTCGGTGCCGATGTCGGCCACGCGGGCCCCCGGCGGAACCATCTGCGCGCAGAGCCGCAGCCGTTTGGAAATTGGGATCTTCATAGGTTCTCCGTTTACTCAAAAAAGCGGCCAAAAGGCCGCTTTTTGCTAAATACCGTTAAATTACTTGTTTGCTTCTTCGTTTGCTTCGATGAAGCGGTTGACCTGTGCGAGGAATGCATCGCAGTCGACGCCGTGGACCATGCAGGCCTCTTCGACGGTCTCGCCGCGGGAGGACGGGCAGCCAAGGCAGTGCATGCCGATGGCCATGAACAGCGGAGCGGTCTCCGGCGCGATGTCCAGAACGTCGCCGATGATGGTGGACTTTTCGATCTTTGCAGCCATAAAAATGACCTCCTGTCAATATTCTGAGATTAGTATACCCAAACTTTCGCCAAATTGCAAGCCTTACCGCATCAAACCGACACAGTCGTAATACGGTTTCGTCGCGATGAGATCCTTGTGCTCCTTGAACTTGTCGTGCGTCAGGGTGATGACGGCGTAATCGCACGCGGCCATCGCCTCTTCCAGTGTGTGGTTCGGGAAGCCGGCGACGTCGCCCTCGATATACGGCTCACAGGCAATGACCTGATAGCCTTTTTCCTCGAGGAGCTTTGCAAACAGGACGGACGGGCTCTCGCGCGTGTCGTCGATGTTGGCTTTGAAGCTCATGCCGAGCACGGCGACCTTCGCACCGGGCTTCACGTCGCGGCCGATCCGCTCCACGACCCATTCGGGCTTCGTGTCGTTGACGTGCCGCGCCTCGGCGATCAGCGGCGTGATGTCCTCAAATTTCTCATGGATGAACCACGGGTCGACCGCGATGCAGTGCCCGCCGACGCCGACGCCCGGCGTATGGACGTTCACGCGCGGATGGCAGTTGGCCAGCTCGATGAGCTGGAAGACGTCGATGCCGAGACGGTCGCAGACTTTGCTCAGCTCATTGGCATAGGCGATGTTGATGTCGCGGAACGTGTTCTCCGTCAGCTTGCACATCTCGGCGGTCAGATCGTCGGTCAGGCGGATCGTGCCCTTGGTGACGACCTTTTCATAGATGGACTTGGCGTACTCCGCCGCCTCGGGACGATTGGAGCCGATGATGCGGTCATTCTGCCGCAGCTCAAGGAGCATCCGCCCCGGAATGATGCGCTCTGGGCAGTGCGCCGTCATAAACTCTTCCGGCTTCAGGCCGCTGACCTCGGAGACGATCTGCTCGACGAGCCGCGTCGAGCCGGGAGGCGAGGTGGATTCCAGCACGCAGAGTCCGCCCGGGCGGATGACGCTGCCGACCTCGCGCGCCGCGGACTCGACAAAGCGCATGTCGGACACGCGCTTCTTCTCCGGCGTCTCGCGGTAGGGCGTTTGGACGGCGATGATGAACACATCCGCCGGTTCCGGCGTCGTGGTGAAGTGCAGGCGGCCCGTCGCCATTGCCTCGGTGAGCGCCTCCTGCAGGCCGGGTTCGACAATGTTGATCTTGCCCTGGCTCAGTATTTCAACGGTTTCCGCCTTGACATCGAAGCCGCAGACCTCATAGCCCGCGAGCGTGAACGTGACGGCGGTGGGCAGGCCGATGTAGCCGCAGCCCATGATTTCGATTTTCTTCATAGTTCTTCGCTCCTTTGACAAGAGCATCATACTCTATTTTTCACGCTTTTGCAAGCAGAGCTTCGGTCATATCGACCGTTTCCCACGGAAGATTCAATTCTTCACGGCCAAAGTGGCCGTAGGCCGAGGTCTGCACATAGATGGGCCGCCGCAGGCCGAGCCTTTCAATGATGGCCGCCGGGCGCAGATCGAAGCAGGCGCGGACGAGATCGGAGAGGGCTGCGTCGGAAATTTTGCCGGTGCCGAACGTCTCGGCCAGCACGGACACGGGCTGCGCCACGCCGATGGCGTAGGCCAGCTGGAGCTGGCACTTGTCGGCCAGACCCGCGGCCACGATGTTCTTCGCGATGTAGCGGGCCATGTATGCGCCGCTGCGGTCGACCTTCGTCGGGTCCTTGCCGGAGAACGCGCCGCCGCCGTGCGCGGCATAGCCGCCGTAGGTGTCGACGATGATCTTGCGGCCCGTGAGGCCCGAGTCGCCCGCAGGGCCGCCGATGACGAAGCGGCCGGTCGGGTTGACATAATATTTCGTGTTCTCGTCGAGCAGACGGGACGGGAGGTTCGGCTGGATGACCTTTTCGATGACCTGCGCGCGGAGGTCTTCGATTGCAATGTCGGGCGCATGCTGCGTCGAGACGACGACGGTGTCGATGCGTTCCGGCGTGCCGTCGGCGGCATACTGCACGGAGACCTGGCCCTTGCCGTCCGGGCGGAGCCACGGCAGCTCGCCGCTCTTGCGGCAGGCCGTCAGGGCCTTGGTCAGGTTGTGTGCGTAGGAGATCGGGGCCGGCATCAGCTCGCGCGTCTCACGGCAGGCGAAGCCGAACATCATGCCCTGGTCGCCCGCGCCGATCTCGTTCTTGTCGTCATAGGAGCTGTCGACGCCCATGGCGATGTCCGGCGACTGCCGGTGCAGCGCGACCTGCACGGAGCAGCTGTGTCCATCATAGCCCGCCGCCGCGTTGTCATAGCCGATTTCGCAGATCGCTTTGCGCGCGATGTCGGCCACGTCGATCGTCGCCGTCGTGGTGATCTCGCCCATGACGAGCATCAAGCCCGTTGTCGCCGCGCACTCGCAGGCCACGCGCGCCATCGGGTCCTGCGCCAGCGCCGCATCGAGCACGCTGTCGGACACGCGGTCGCAGACCTTATCGGGATGCCCCTCGGTCACAGATTCGGAGGTAAAGATCCGTTTTTCGTTGTTCATAAGTCCTGTTCCTTTCCATTCGTCGGGATATGAAAAAAGCGCCTCTGTCAGTCATCGACAGACGCACTTGGAAGTTCATTCCCTCATCTTTCGATCACATCGCCGGATTTGGCACCTTGCCTTCGCAGGTTGCCGGGTTTCATCGGGCCGTTCCCTCCGCCACTCTCGATAAGGATTCAGTTGTCTCGCCTTATAAGCATATTTATTATACGTGCTTTTCGGCAAAAGTCAACGGCTTTTTCGGACTATTTCAAAATATTTTGTCTATACTTTTCCACAGAGTTTACAGTTTGACCATAGATTTTTCCGCGCCGTTCCTGTATCATACAGATATTCGCAGCAAAGGAGTTTTTTATATCATGAAAGAGCTTCGCAGGCGGTTCGACCGCTTCTGCCTGAAAAACCGCAATAAGGGCATCCCAAATCTGATGATGGTCATTGGCATCGGCAATGTCATCACGTACATCCTCTCGGTCATCGACCCGAGCCATGTGGTCTATTCCCTGCTCTGCTTCAGCCCCACAAAGGTGCTGCATGGGCAGGTCTGGCGGCTGTTCAGCTACATCTTCACCTACCTGCTCGACGCCTCGAGCTGGGGCGTGCTGCTCGCGGCCGTCTCGCTCTACTGCTGCTATCAGTTCGGCAAGATTCTGGAGAACTACTGGGGCACGCTCCGTTTCAATCTCTACTATCTGGTGGGCCTTCTGATGACCGACCTCGCCGCTCTCCTGATGGGCTATCCGGCGACGGCTTCGGCCCTGAACCTCAGCCTGTTCCTCGCCGTCGCGACAATCGCACCCGATCTGCGCGTCTATCTGATGTTCATCCTGCCGCTCAAGCTCAAGTATCTCGCGTGGGTCTATCTCGGCGTCACGGCATGGAACGTCGTTCGGATGCTGCTGTCCTATTCGCTGCTGCGCTTCTACTGGCTGATGCCGCTTGTCCCGCTGGCGAACTATTTCCTGTTCTTCGGCCGCGATTTTCTCAATCTGTTCCCGGATTCGTGGCGGCGGCCGCACCGCAACTACCGCACCACAGCCGGGCCTAGGCCGAACGCGAACTGGGCCAATTCCTACCGCTCCAAATCCGGCGAAAAGCCCTATCGGCACAAGTGCGAGGTCTGCGGCCGGACGGATACGGACTATCCCGATCTCGAGTTCCGCTATTGCTCAAAGTGCAATGGCTACCACTGCTATTGCATCGACCATATCAATAACCACGTACACATTCAATGATACTAGGCCCCCTCTACCAAGAGGGAGCTGTCTGCGCGCCACGCAGACTGGGGGAGTTTTTTGAACCCGTTCTTTTCTTTCTCCGCAGAGAAAGAAAAGAACGGGTTCAATCTTCCAAGAAAAGAAAGAGGGCAAGGTGCGTACCGTTGTCCTGAATTTGACTCAAAAAATCTCAGCCA
>USDP01000097.1 GCA_900553545.1 uncultured Eubacteriales bacterium
TGCCGACGCCCGTCGGGCCGAGGAACAGGAACGAGCCGATCGGACGGTTCGGATCCTGGATGCCGGCGCGGCTGCGCTGAATGGCTTCCGAGACGACGCGGACGGCCTCATCCTGCCCGATGACGCGCTTGTGGAGCGTATCTTCGAGGTGGAGCAGCTTCTCGCGCTCACCCTCCATCAGGCGGGAGACGGGGATGCCCGTCCAGCGCTCGATGATCTT
The DNA here is from genome assembly GCA_900553545.1 of uncultured Eubacteriales bacterium. GTDB lineage: Bacteria > Bacillota > Clostridia > Oscillospirales > Oscillospiraceae > CAG-170. The sequence goes on from USDP01000097.1 coordinate 221, forward strand.
CGCAATTTCTTCTTCTGTCACCTTGTCTCGCAGCAGACTTGAATCCTTTGCCTGCGCGGCGACCTGTTCCTCGGCCTCGAGCTGTTTTTTGGCCTCGGGCAGGTCACGGTATTTCAGCGTACCGGCCTTTTCGTATTCGCCGCTCTGCTCGGCGGCTTCGATTTCGCGGCCCAACTGCTCGATCTTTTCCCGCAGCTGCTGCACGCGGCCGATGGCGTTCTTTTCGTTTTCCCATTTTGCCTTCATCGCGTTGAACGTCTCGCGGTTTTCGGCCAGCTCCTTCTGGAGTTCGGTGAGCCGGGCTTTGCTCAGCTCGTCGTCCTCGTTCTTGAGGGCGGCCTCCTCGATCTGCATCTGGATGATCTTGCGGTTGATGACGTCCAGCTCGGTCGGCATCGAGTCCATCTCCGTGCGGATCATGGCGCACGCCTCGTCGATGAGGTCGATGGCCTTGTCCGGCAGGAAACGGTCGGTGATATACCGGTTGGAGAGCGTGGCCGCGGCGATGATCGCCGGGTCGGTGATCTTCACGCCGTGGAACACCTCGTAGCGGGACTCCAAACCACGCAGGATCGCGATGGTATCCTCCACGGTCGGCTCCTGCACCAGAACGGTCTGGAACCGGCGTTCGAGCGCCGGGTCCTTCTCAATATACTGGCGGTATTCATCGAGCGTCGTTGCGCCGATGCAGTGCAGCTCGCCGCGCGCCAGCATCGGCTTGAGCAGGTTGCCCGCGTCCATCGAACCCTCGGTCTTGCCTGCGCCGACGATCGTGTGCAGCTCATCGATGAACAGGATGATCTTGCCCTCGGACTTTTTGACCTCGGCAAGGACGGCCTTCAGCCGTTCCTCAAATTCGCCGCGGTATTTTGCACCCGCAATCAGCGCACCCATGTCGAGCGAGAAGATCGTCTTGTCCTGAAGCGCCTTTGGGACTTCGTTGGCGACGATACGCTGCGCCAGTCCTTCGACGATGGCCGTCTTGCCGACGCCCGGCTCGCCGATGAGGACAGGGTTGTTCTTCGTCTTACGGGACAGGATGCGGATCACGTTTCGGATCTCGTCGTCACGGCCGATGACCGGGTCCATCTTCTGCTCTCTCGCGCGCTTGACAAGGTCGGTGCCGTATTTTTCAAGGGCCTCGTAGGTGTCCTCCGGCGTGTCGTTTGTCACGCGCTGATTGCCGCGGATGGTCTGCAAGGTTTGCAGAACGGTTTCTTTTTTGATGTTATAGGTGCGGAACAGGTCTTTCAGCGTATTGTCCGCGCAGTCGATCAGGGCGAGCAGCAGATGCTCGACGGAGACGAAGTCGTCCTTCATGCTCTTGGCAAGCTCTTCAGACTTCGTCAGTGCCTCATCGACTTGGCGCGAGACATAGAATCGGTCGGCCTCCCGGCCGGAGCCGGTCACGCGCGGCAGCTTGTTGACCTCCGCCGTGACGGCGGCATCCAGGCTCTCGACGGAAATGCCCATCTTTTTCAAAAGCTGCGGCACAAGGCCGCCGTCCTGCTGCAACAGCGCGGAGAGCAGATGCACCTGCTCGATCTGCTGGTTCTGATTCTGAATGGTCAGCTGCTGGGCCGCCTGAATGGCCTGCAGCGATTTCTGCGTATAATTCTGTGCGTTCATACTACGATTCAACTCCTCGGGGTTAGCACTCACGAGCATAGAGTGCTAATTCATTTTGATTACAATATAGACCCGCCCTGCCGGTTTGTCAATAGGCCGGACGTGACTTTTTTGTAAATAAATTGTAGACATAATATTTCCGGATTTCATACATATTTAATATTTGCCCTCTATGATTCTTAAAATTCGCTTGGTAAGATAATGATGCAAGAGCGATATACACTTTTTCATTTTCCCCTCATATATATTTTGTGAAAAGAAGCCCGCAGACAAATTGGTCACTTGTCTGCGGACTTCTTTTTGGTATGGGGCTGCATCGTATTCCATCGAAACGGTGCAGCCGAATGGAAATTCGCGATAATTACCAAAAATTACTTTGCGATTTCATACATATTTCATAATTGCCCTCTAAGATTGTTAAAAACCCCTTGATAAGATAATACTGCAAGAAGCGATAACACTTTTTCATTTTCCCCTCTTATTCTATAAAAGATGCCCTCAGGAAAGCCGGTCACTTTCCTGAGGGTTTCTTTTTTGTGGCTGCACCGGCGAATGGTGTGACGCAGCCTTGGAATTTTGTGAGTCCGGCTTAAATAAAAGTATATACTTCTGTTGGAAACTATGATATAATAAATCAAATTTTTCGATGCACTGCATTGCATCGTGAATCTCAGGAGCATGACTCTGGCATAATATTCCGAAGGAGGTATTCAAATGAAGTTCTCGAGTAAAGCACTTCGCTGCCAACAGTCACCCATGCGTAAATTCCATCCCTATGCGGTCGCAGCGGCGGCAGCAGGCAAGAAGATCTATCATCTGAATATCGGCCAGCCGGATATTCAGACGCCGAAGCAGCTCTTCGACGCAGTTCGCAATTTCCACGAGCCGACGCTCGCCTACGCGCCCTCGCCCGGCATCCCGGCGCTGATCGACGCGATCTGCAGCTATTATGCGCGCATCGGCGTGACGCTGGACGCGGGGAATGTGCTCGTCACCACGGGCGGGAGCGAAGCGCTCCAGATCGCATGCAACTGTATTCTGGACGACGGCGACGAGATCATCGTTCCGGAGCCGTTTTATCCCAACTACCATACCTTTATCACCACGGCCGGCGCCAGCATCCATCCGCTGCATACCCGCCCGGAGGAGGGCTATTTCTTTGCTGACCGGGCAAAGCTCGAAGACTGTATCACGCCGAACACCCGCGCCATCATGATCACCAATCCCGGCAACCCGACCGGAACCTGCCTCACGCGCGAGGAGATGAAAATGATCCTCGACGTGGCCGTGGAGCATGACCTCTATCTGATCGCCGACGAGGTCTACCGCGAGTTTGCCTATGAGACGAGCGAGCTGCTCTCGTTCCTGCAATTCGGCTATGGCTATGAAAATCTGATCCTGATTGACTCCGTGTCGAAGCGGTTCTCCGCCTGCGGCGCGCGCATCGGCTGCCTCATCAGCCGGAATGTGGAGTTTATGGCGCAGGCACTGAAATACTGTCAGGCGCGGCTCTCCGTCGCGACGCTCGACCAGGTCGCGGCCGCGGCGCTCTACAGCGTCGGGCCGGAGTATTTCGCCGCCGTGCGCGAGGAATATCATCGCCGCCGCGATACCGTCGTGCGCAAACTGCACGAGATCCCCGGCGTCGTCTGCGAATGCCCGAAGGGGGCGTTCTATCTGATGGCGGCCCTCCCGGTCGACGACGCGGAAAAGTTCCAGCAGTGGCTGCTGGAGGAGTTTGACGACCATGGCGACACCGTCATGTTCGCCGCCGGCGGGCCGTTCTACGCCACGCCCGGCAAGGGCCTGAACGAGATCCGCATCGCTTACGTCCTCAAGCAGGAGGATCTGGAGCGGGCGATGGATCTGCTGGCGCTTGGCATTCAGAAATATAACGAGACGCATAAGTGAGCAAATGAGCCGCCGCAACGTCAGAAGAAGTCTACTGCATTGCGCTTCCGCCGGGGCGGCGAAAGCTCCATATTTGCAGTCTCCTTCTTCCTCTCCGAAAGGCAACCGCTTTGCTGGGTTGCCTTTCGGTTTTGTAGGGGCCGACGACGCGGTCGGCCCGAAAGCCTACAATAGACGTGTCATTGCGAACCAGTGCGCACACTGGTGTGGCAATCCCGTAGGGTGTATCTGAAAACTCCCAACGCACCCGGACAGCGGGTCTTTTTGCGGTGTGCCGCGTCATTTTTTCTTGAAATACGTCAGTATTCCCGCGAAAAAATGTCTTGCTCAACGCAAAAATCCCTCGCTGCCGGTCACATCATGAGTTTTCAGATACACCCTAGATTTTTATGGAGTCTTAGATGGAGCGTCGTTCTACATAACACTCCTATAAGATCTACGGGACTCTCACGCCAGTCTGAGGACTGGCTCAGAATGACGCTTCTATTTTAGGGCCGCTGCGGCGGGATTTCGGCCACGAGCGAAAGTACGGTCAAACATCAGGAGGAACGCAGCATGAAAAAACGCCGCATTTGCATCATCTACACGGGCGGGACGATCGGCATGGTCCCGAGCGAGCGCGGTTACATCCCAAGCAGCGGCGCGTTCCGTCGGCTGCTGCGCGCGATCCCGGATCTCTACTGGGACGCGATGCCGGAGTGGGACGTGGTGGAATTCGACCCGCTGCTCGACTCGTCCGACGTGGCTGTGCGCGAATGGAACCAGATGGGCCGTGCGATCGCGGAGCGCTATGAAGCGTATGACGGCTTCGTTGTCCTCCACGGGACGGACACGATGGCCTATTCGGCGTCCGCGCTGGCGTTCATGCTGGAAAATCTGGCGAAGCCCGTCATCTTCACCGGCGCGCAGATCCCGCTTGGGCAGATCCGCACCGACGGGCGCGACAACATCATCAACTCCATGCTCATCGCGGCCTCGGGCCGGGTACATGAGGTGTGCATCTATTTCAACGGACTGCTGCTGCGCGGGTGCCGGAGCGTGAAGCGGTCGTCCGACCAGTTTGAGGCGTTTGCGGCCCCGAATGATACGCCGCTGGCCTTTGCGGGCATTCAGATTCAATATAAGCGCAGCGCGCTGCGGCCCGTGCCGGAGGGCGAGTTCCGCTTCCAGCCGCTCAGCGAACTGCCGATCGGCGTGGTCAAGGTCTTTCCGGGCATCCAGTTCGCGCATTTCGCGTCGCTGATGACAGAGAAGCTGCGCGGCGTTGTGCTCGAGACGTTCGGCGCGGGGAACATCCCCGGCGCGGCACAGAACGCGCTGCTGCCGATCATCGAGCGCGCGTATCAGAACGGGACGATCATCGTCGTCTGTTCGCAATGCTCGCAGGGGACGGTTAGCCTCGGAACCTACGCTTCCAGTGCGGCGCTGCACGAGGTCGGCGCGGTGAATGGCCACGACATGACGACCGAGGCTGCGTTTGCAAAGCTCTATTATCTGCTCAGCCGCTCGGACGACCCCGAGTGGGTCAAGGGCCAGCTTGGCCGCGATCTGCGCGGCGAGCTGACGGAATGAGGAACGTAACATGCTCATTGAGATCAACGACATCACCGCGCCGGAGCTGGGTGTTTTCGCGCGCCTGACCGAGGCGCAGCTCCGCAGCCGGCTCGAGCCGGAGAAGGGCGTGTTCATCGCGGAGAGCCCGAAGGTTATCACGACCGCCGTGGAAAACGGCTATCAGCCGCTTTCGTTCCTGATGGAGCGGCGCCACGCGGCAGGAGACGCGGCGGCGCTGCTGGCCCGGTTCCCGGACGTCCTCACCGTCACGAAGGCGGATGAGGACCTGGAGACTGTCAGCGCCGACCTCTGCGCGGTCTTGGACGAGGCACTGGCCGCGTACAATGACATGCGGGCCGTAGAGGGGCAGAAGCTGGCGGAGGACATCTCCAACCGGCTGGACGCCATTGAGCGCTACACCGGACAGGTGGAGATGCGGTCGCCGGAGACGGTGGCGGAGTACCGCGCCAAGCTCACCGCCCGGATGGAGGAGGTGCTGCAGAGCACCACCGTCGACGAGCAGCGGATCCTGATGGAGGCCGCCATCTACGCGGACAAGGTGGCTGTGGACGAGGAGACCGTCCGCCTGCGCAGTCACCTGTCCCAACTGGACCACATGCTGGCCCAGGAGGGCCCCGTAGGCCGCAAGCTGGACTTTCTGATCCAGGAGTTCAACCGGGAGGCCAACACCATCGGCTCCAAATGCAATGATATTGAGACCGCCGGATACGTGGTGGATATCAAGGCCGAGATCGAGAAGATCCGGGAACAGATCCAGAACATCGAGTAAGGAGGCGGGCGG
>USDP01000098.1 GCA_900553545.1 uncultured Eubacteriales bacterium
CACGTTCTCCGGAATGGATTCACAGTAAAAATATTCCTTCCACTGGTCGGCCATCACGCCGCCAGCCGCGCCCAATGCCGCTCTAATCAGTCCCATGTTATGTACTCCTTTTCCATTTCTTTGATGTTTTTCAGACGTGCCGGGAGAATCTTTTGTTCCGCGCCGCGTCAAAAAGCCTCCTGCGCGGGGAATTCCTGCGCAGGAGGCTTTCAGTGTTTCTGCTCCCGCCCGGCTTTTGTCACGCCATTTCCGCGATGTCGCAGACAATGTCGACGCACTTGTCCACGCCGAGCGTACCGCTGTCGAGGCAGACGTCGTAATTCCCGGCCTCGCCCCAGTTGCGGTTCGTATAGTGCTTATAATAGACCTTGCGCTTGCTGTCCTTTTCCTGTAGGCGCTTTTCCATCGGCTGCTTCGTCTCGCCGTAGCGCTCGCGAATACGCGCAGCGCGGTGCGCGTTGTCGGCATGGATGAAGACATGCAGGCAGTCGGGCCGGTCCTTCAAAATGAAGTCGGCACAGCGGCCCACGATCACGCACGGACCCTTGTCTGCAAGATCGCGGATGACATTCGTCTGGCAGACATAGAGCTTATCGGAGACGGACATCGTGTCGATCAGGCCCATCGGATGGGACGAGACGGCGATGTTGAACAGAAAGCTGCTCGTCACTGTGGCGTATTCGCCGATCTCTTCGATGAATTCGTGCGAGAAGCCGCTCTCCTTCGCGACCGCATCGACCAGTTCCTTATCATAGTAGGGAATTCCAAGTCTCTCTGCAACGGCCTTGCCGATGGTGCGGCCGCCGCTGCCAAACTGACGGCTGATGGTGATAACTTTGTTGGTCATATGGACTCCCCCTTTTCTTGGTGGCTCCATTATACACCAATTTCACGAAATTGACAACGAGTTTTTTCTGAGGCAGCACCACATGATTCGGCAAGCAGATTTGGCGAGAGATTTTCCGTCAAGGCAAGATTTGAAAAACGCAGACATACTTTGTGTACCCGCGAGGGGCATTGCCGCATCCGTAAGGCTCCTTCGTCGCCAACGGCTGGGCAATATTTCAAGTTTTTCAAACCGAAGCATTGGCGAAAAAGATCCGTCAAAGCGCGCAGACGCAATGATGTGGTGTTGCCTCTTCAAAGGTAGCGCCGTAACTCGTTTGACAGCTGCTCCTCTGCGTCGATCAGCTGCCCGGCCAGCGCACGGGCGTGGCCGCTGGCGGCGGGATACTGATTCTGATAGCGCGTCAGGGATTTGACGCCCATGTTGCAGCCGTCGACGATCAGGTCGGCAACGGTCTCGTCGCCGGGGCGGACGGTCAGCTTCCAGTTCGTTTTCAGCCATGCCATCGACTGCGCGACGGGATTGGCCGCCTTGCCCTCCTGGCCCTGCGCGCGGAGCAGACTGCGCGTCTCGCCGCCGATGCGGTCGTGGACGCGGCGGCTCTCGGTCAGGGCGTCGCGCAGCGCCGGATTTTCCACCCCCTCCAGCACCTGATCGATCGCAGACATTGCCATGTTCGCGCCCGCGGAACATTCCTGCAAGAGAGAAATGGTATCGTTGTTCATAAAAATCGGCCTCCTTTTTTCCAATAGGATGTGCAGAGGCGGCCGATCTATGTTATACTATATGAAAAAAGGAGGTCTTCTGATGATTTTTGAACGAACCGTCAAAGAGATTCGCGGCGACTATGCCGTGCTCGTCGGCGAGAGCGGCGTGGAGACCGAGGTGGCGCTCGCGCTGCTGCCCGATGGCGTGCGCGAGGGCATGGTGCTCATCTGTGAAAATTTCGAATATCGTATCAAATAGGGAGGAACAACAATGATCCGTCATATTGTCATGTGGAAATTCCGCGAGGGCGAAGAAGAAAACCGCGAAAAATTTCTGTCCGGCCTACAGGCGCTGGACGGCGTGATCCCGGAGATCCGGCACATGGAGATTCACCGCAGTTGCAAGCCCGGCAATACCTACGACGCCTGCCTGATTGCTGATTTTGATGATCTGGAGGCCCTGAGCCGCTATAAGAACGACCCGCGCCACGTTGCCGTCTCTACGCTCTGCAAGTCCATCCGCGAATCGCGCGGCGCCATCGACTACAATCTTTGATCGCTCCCACCACAGCGCGAATTTGTGGGAATTTCGCGATATCTTCCGACCTTGCACTGGACGCTGCGCAGCGCCGTGTGATGGATGCCAAGCTGCGCGTCCATCTCACGCGCTGCGTTTTCATACTGCCCGCGCGTGTGATGTACCAGAATATAGTCCGCCGTGCGGATCTTCCCGGCGGCCTCGCCGCAGAAGGCGCGCATCGGCGCGGCCAGCGCAAACACCCAGATTGGCGAGACGATCGTCACGTGCGCATACTTCGCGAGATCAACATCGATCGGTGCAATCGGCATTGCCCAGCGGTGCATGCCGTACCGTCCACACCACCAGAAGCCGAGCGTCCCTTCCGTCCGCTCTGCGGCGCGGAGTTCATAGACTGCCGCGCCCGTCCGAAGCGGGAGCGTGGTTGCTCTTCCCGCTTCATCTTATTTTTCTCCGACGCAGCGCGCGAAGCGGCGACCAAAGCTCCTTCTGTGAGACACTGCGCTCCAGTTCCTCGTCCCGCGCCCAGATGGGGGTCTGCGGCCGCTGCTGTGCAATGCGGGTCCATTCCATTTCAAAACGTTCCATGACGTATCATTCCTTTCATTTGGATTACGCGCATACTCTACCAAGCGCTCCGCCCTATTTCCAGTCTGATTTTTCGCCTCTTCGTGTCGATTTTTCAGGTGCGGCGGTTTTCTCCGTGTTTTTTGCGGAAATAAGGATTGACAGGGCGCACGATTTATGAAAAAATAGAAAAAACAAAAACGCAGAAAGCGATTGGTAATACTATGGAACAGGAATTTCTGACCGGAAAATGCCCAAAATGTATGCAGGAGCTGAGAGTCCCGGCGTCGCTTGCCGAGTTTTCCTGCATGTACTGCGGCGCGCGCCTTGCGCAGAGCGACCTTGTGACCGAAGCGGCAGAGACACCTGCTGCGCCGGATGCGGATGCCTATGCCGCTGCGCTGGAGGAACTGTCCGGATGTATCCGGAACTACCGGGGCTTCCACAAGCGGGTGACAAAGACCGATTATGTCCCTGCCTTTGACGAATATGAGGCGGGCTGCCGCGCCGTGGTCGTCCGGCTGGATGCCGGGCTGGCCGGCCTTCCCGCCGATGCGCGCGCTGCGCAGCTCCGCGCCGCAGCCGGACGGATGATCGACGATCTGGCTGTCGACTGGGCCGCCAGGAAGGGCAGCCGCTTCCTGTTCGACGAAGACAAATACGTCGTCGCGCTCTTCTTCGTGCCGATGGTGCTGCGGCAGGAGCTGCCGTCCGGCTGTGAATTTGCCGACACACTGCAGGCCGTCTGGGTCGAGCGGTATCCAAAGTCGCCGTTCTACGTCGGCGATTACGAGACGCTGGTCGGCGGCTTCCGCAAGAAAAAGTTCCTCGGCCTCTGCTTCATCACGACCGCGGTCTGCGAGTCCGAGGGCAAGCCGGATGACTGCGCCGAGCTGACGGCGTTCCGCGCCTTCCGCGACGGATACCTCAAGGCCCAGCCCGACGGCGCGGCCCTGATCGAGGAATATTACCGCATCGCGCCGACGATTGTTATGTGCATCGACGTCTGCGGAGACCGGGACGCACGCTACGCCGCCATCCGCGAGCAGTATCTCCAGCCCTGCTACAACGCATTGCAGGCGGGCGATCTCGCCGGATGCAAGACGAAATACGTCCGCATGGTGCGCGATCTCGAGCGCGAATATCTCAGCTGAATCACAATGCGGGCGGCTAATAGCCGCCCCTACTTCTCGTAGGAGGAATGCACATGGGGCAGCAGCTGACCGACGATCTGTCCCGGCTTTTGGCGGGGCGGAAGCCCGATCTGATGGACAAGCGGGGGGAGTTCTCCGTGTTGGTCCCCCTGGTGGAGGGGGACGAGGGACTGTCCCTGCTGTACGAGGTGCGGGCAAAGACCATGCACAGCCAGCCGGGGGAGATCTGCTTTCCCGGAGGCCGGGCGGAGGGGAACGAGACACCGGAGGAGTGTGCCCTGCGGGAGACGTGGGAGGAGCTTGCCATCCCGCCCCGGGCGGTCCATATCTTGGGGCGGCTGGACTTCATTGCCCACCGGGCGGGCTTTCTCATGCACGCCGTGGCGGCCAAAGTGGACCGGGAGGCGGTGGAGCATATGCACCCAGGCCCGGACGAGGTGGACGAGACCTTTCTGGTCCCCTTGGAGTATCTTTTGCCCCACCCGCCTATGGACCTGAGCTATAAGCTGGTGCCGGAACCCGGCCCGGACTTCCCCTATGAGCAGGCGGGTATCCCACGGGACTATGCCTGGCGGCTGGGGCGGGAGACCGTACCCGTCTACCGCTGGCGGGACCGGGTGATCTGGGGCCTGACCGGGCGCATCACCCGGAACCTGTTGGGCTATATTCGCCGCCTGCCCAGGGAGACGTAAAAAAATTTCAAAATCCCCCAAAAATCCGGTCAAAGCTATTGACACGGGGCGGGTGTGCTGATAAAATAACAGAGCCGCTTTGAGTGGGACATCTGTGTTTTCAGATGGTCAAGCGGGACAGGCAAGTCCCCTCCCAGGAGAGCGAGTCCGTAGTGAAGGAGTTGAAATAAATGCAGGCAATCATTGTTACCGGCGGCAAGCAGTATAAGGTGAGCGAGGGCGACGTCCTGTTCATCGAGAAGCTGGAGGCCGAGGCCGGTCAGAGCGTGGTATTCGATCAGGTGCTGGCCGTTCTGGATGGCGATAAGGCCACCTTCGGCGCTCCCACCGTGGAGGGTGCTTCTGTGGATGCCACCGTGGTGAAGAATGGCAAGGGCAAGAAGATCCGTATCTTCAAGTATACCCCCAAGAAGGGCTACCGCAAGCGTCAGGGCCATCGTCAGCCCTACACCAAGGTGCAGATCGGCGCGATCAAGGCCTAAATGACCACCGTGACCTTCTGTTCCGAGGGCAGCCGTATCGTGGGCTTTGAGGTCAAAGGCCACAGCGGATACGCCCCCCAGGGCGAGGATATCGTCTGTGCCGCCGTCACCAGTGCCGTCCGCCTGACCGAGTGCGCCATCAACGACGTACTGGGGCTGGAGGCCGCCGTGAAGGTGCGGGAAAAAGACGCGTCCATCACCCTGAAACTCCCCAGCAGCCTGGGCCAGACCAACGAGAGCACCTGTCAGGCACTTCTGACGGCGCTGATGGTCCATTTCGTCCAGTTGGCTGAGGAGTACCCCGACTATATTTCTGTCTTGGAGGTGTAAGTTTATGCTGAATATCGGTTTGCAGTTTTTCGCCCACAAAAAGGGCGTTGGTTCCACCCGTAACGGCCGCGATTCCGAGGCCAAGCGCCTTGGCGTGAAGCGGGGCGACGGTCAGTTCGTTCTGGCCGGCAACATCATTGTCCGCCAGCGCGGCACCCACATTCACCCCGGTGTCAACGTGGGTAAGGGCAGCGATGACACCCTGTTCGCTCTGAAGGCCGGCAAGGTCAAGTTCGAGCGTCTGGGCAAGGATCGCAAGCAGGTCTCCATCGTTGAGGAGATCGCCCAGTAATTTTTGCTGACAAAAGCCGCAAACGGAAACCGTTTGCGGCTTCTTTTTTCAGGGAGGAGGGCTTTTGATGGAATATCGGAAATTTTCCCAGGGCTATGTACTGCGGCTGGACCCGGGGGAGGAGATCGTGGACGGTCTCACCCGTCTGGCGGAGCAGGAGAATATTCAACTGGCCAGCGTCACCGGACTGGGGGCGGCCAACGACATCACCGTTGGCATCTTCAACAACGCAGAGAAGCAGTTTCAGGCCCGGCACTGCCAGGGGGAGTATGAGATCGCCTCTCTGGTGGGCAGTATCACCCGGAAGGACGGGGAACCCTATCTCCATCTGCACATCACCTTCGGCAGCCCCACCACCGGCGAGGTGTATGCGGGCCACCTGGCCAAGTGCGTCATCAGCGCCACGGCGGAGCTGTTCGTCCAGACCTGGGATGGACAGGTGGGGCGCAGATTCAGCGACCGGATCGGGCTGAATC
>USDP01000099.1 GCA_900553545.1 uncultured Eubacteriales bacterium
GAGGTAATTTTGTGAAGCATCATTATCCGGTCCGTGCGCTCAGTCTGCTCTGCGCACTGGCCATTTTTATGTCTCTGCTCCCGGCCACGCTGGCCGCAGACACCGAAGACGACGCCGCTTTGACTGCCGCGCTGAACGCAGCGGTCGTTCCAAACGCTGTTTCCCCCTCCGGCATCCAGCTCAACCTCTTTGACTACTGGGTCTCCTCAGGGGCCGCCGCTGATACCAACACACCGTACAGCGCTGTTAACGCCACTGGCATCAACAAGGATCACTACTTAAAATTCAACAACAACGGCCCAATGTCCACCGGTGCAAACAACATCAACCAGTGGACTGGCTCTTCTACCCCGCTTTCCGGCATCGTGAAGGACCGCCTTTCCGGCGGCTATCCCGTCCTGACTTCCGACAAAGCATACGGTACAGACCGGACGACGGATACAACCACAGAGCAATCGCTGGCCTATCTCTTTGATCAATCCCAGCAGATCGACGCTGCGGCCGAGGGCGGCACGCCCACCGGTACCATCGGCAAGAAAACCTATTGGGACGTCGACGGCCTCCTGCAGATCGACCGGGACGGCTATTACTACTACAACGCCAGCAACAATAACGTCAGCACCAGCAACAGCACCATCGGAGCTGGCAAATATCAGTCCGCCAACTACGCCTACTTTGACAAGCAGACGAACGCCTTCACGCTCTACAACAAATGGGCGGTCACTTCCAACGGCAACTCTGGAATCAAGGGCCAGTTCTTCCCCTTCACCGACCCGAAGGCGGTTTTCACACTCAATAACGGTGCCCTGACCCAGTCCTCCATCCAGTCGAATAATCCCTCGGTCAGCCACTATTTCGGCATGACTATGACCACGCGCTTTGTCCAGCGCTACGGCGGCATGACCACCAAGGGCGGCAACAAGGCCATGACCTTCCAGTTTGCGGGTGACGACGACGTCTGGATCTTCATCGACGGCATCCTCGTGGCCGACCTCGGCGGCATCCACGATCAGGCCACAACGACCATCGACTTCTCCGACGGCAAAATCACCATCAACGGCAACGAGGCCGGAACGCTGAAGGAAAAGATGTCCAAATATTATTCCGACGAGGAATATCGCAACTTCTGGCGCGGCGACACCCTCTCCGACGACACTTACCATACGCTCAAGCTTTTCTTTCTCGAACGCGGCGGTTATGATTCGAACCTCGCAATGAAATTCAACCTTGCCCATGTCCCCGAGACGGAAGGCATCAAGGTCGATCAGTTTGGCAGCCGCCTGTCCGGCGTGACGTTTGACCTCTACGCCACCAAGGAAAACGACACAAACAGCTCACTCAGCGAGCGTTATATCATCGACGAATCCAAGGGCAGCCAAAAAGAGGGAGAGCGCGGCCTGCTCGCTTCCGGCATCACCAACAGCAATGGCCGCTTTGTCCTCGCCGAGGGTGAAACCAGCGCTGCCATCAGCCTCAACGAGCTGAAAAATCAGGGAATCAATTATCTCATCTTGCGCGAGTCCGGCTCTCGCAAGGGCTATCGCCGCGAAAGCAACATTTATCTCAAGCTGACCCAGCATGGCACTGATATTCTTCTGCTCAATGACGAGGATCACCATTGGACGACCGGCACCTACGCCATGCCCAAGGAGACCGTTTACTCCGGCCCCAGCATCAAGCTCTGCGATTCGGCCGGGGTTGTGACCGGCACCGCCGATCTTTCCCGCGGAGGCACGCTCTTTGCTGTCATCATGCACCGTCTGGACGGCGTTGGAGAAACCCAGCCGAACAATTCCAACCGTTGGGGTGTCGTCACTGGCAACCCGCTGAGCGGCTGGACCGTCAACGGCGTTACCAACGGCGGCAGCTATCTTGAGTCCGTGCTCAACGCCGCAAAACAGCACCCCGACAACTGCTTCGTCTTTAAGCTTGCCTCCAACGGCTCCTACATGACCGAACTGAACAACTGCCCCGGCGACATCCGCAGCTACTATTTCTGGCTTCGCGACCATGGCGGCAATACCATCGACACCGCCTACGCCATTACCTATTATTACACCACGGCCGAAACCATTGCGGGGGCTACCGTAGACAATACCCACTGGGTCGACGACACGGACTTTGAGCGCCAGTTTGCCGCCACCATCTACATCCCCAACGTCAAGCACTACCTCAACGTGCAGAAGCTCGACGACAACAACGATCCGGTCAGCGGCGTGACCTTCGCCCTCTACAAGAAGGATGATCTGCTCGTCACCGACACCACTTGGTCTGTCATCGAGAGCGCAACCCCCTATGATACCGTCACCACTGGCACAGACGGCAAGGCGACGTTCCCGTCCGAGGGCCAAGTGCTCGCCGAGGGCAAATACTACCTCGTTGAGGACCGCGCGCCTGTGGGCTACAAGGTCAACGCCACGGCTGTCCCCATCCTTGTGGATGACGAGCATGGCGTGATGGCCGACGCGGGCACGGAAGACGACGGCGTGGCCGTCACGGTCGCGGAGGGCCATCTGGTCCCGACCATGACCCCCTTTGCCACCGTTGACGACATTGACCGCACCCTCACCAATATCACCACCACCCGCATGGAGGCGGAGTCTGGCTGGGATCCCACGCTGGCAAAGACCGGGCAGACCGTCAATCTGAAGCTGGACACCGAAAGCTTCAAGAAAGACCATCCCGTCCAGACGCTCCGCTATATCCCGGTTAAGGAAGAAAACAAAAGTCTCTCCTGGCGCACAGAAACCGGCTGGCTCTGGTTCCACATCGAGCAGACGCCCATTGCCGACAATGACCCGGACAAAAACCTGAAGACCGATCTGGGCAACCGCGACCTCACGCACCTGTTCACCGGCGAGACCACCGTCGTCGTCACCAACCAGCGCGTCGGCTCCCTCGCCGTGACCAAGAATGTCGTCGTGGTCGACGACACTTCGTCCGACCGCCCCGACCCGGACGCGGCCTACCGCGTCACCGTCACACTCTCGCGGAACGGGAAGCCCATCAACGATGCAGTCGCCTGCGAAGATTCCGCGCGCGAGCTGCAAAGCGTTCGGTTTGACAACGGCGAAGCCGTCCTGTCCCTGAACGCCGGCCAGACCATCACCTTCCCCGATCTCCCGGCCGGGACGGCATGGACGGTCGAGGAAACGGAAACGCTCAGCTCCGATCTCTGGCGCACCGCGGTTACGGTCAACGGCCAGTCCAGCCCGCTCACTGCCTCCGGCACGATCGCCCGCGCCGACCGTGATGCCGTCGTCATCACGAACCGCTACGCGCACTATGACGAGTATACCGCCGCCGTGACTGAGCAGTTCAAGGTCAGGAAGATCTATACCACCGGCGGAGAACATTCGATCTATCCCGGACGCGTCTCCTTCGTGCTCAAGGACGCAAACGGTTCTGCGATTCAAACCATCTTCGTCGACGGCAAGGCCAGCGCCGAATTTGACGCGCTGCGCTTTGACCACACCGGCACCTACACCTACACCGTGGAAGAGGTGAACGGCCTCGTTGACGGCATGCAGTATGACCCCACGCTCTATACCGTCGACATTACCGTCACGGAAAACGACGCTGAGCACCGCCTCGACGCCGCCGTCACCTGGCGCGATAACGCCTACGACGCGGAAAAGGGCCTGACCTTCACCAACACCTATACCGAACCGGACCCCGAGGGCGCTGTCGTGGAAAACGCGCTGAACGTCCGCAAGCAGTATGCCGCAGGCAGCAGCGATCCCGCCCACGTCACCACGCTGTTCCAGATCGAAGCCGTGACTGAAAACGCCCCCATGCCCAATGAGACGCAGATCCATATTCTGGGCGCACATAGCGCCTCGTTCGGCTCGCTGGTCTTTGACGCGGAAGGGACTTACATCTACCGCGTCTCCGAGGTCGACCCGCAGCAGTCCGGCCTTCAGATCGATCCCACAGTCTATACCGTCACCTTCGTGGTCACGAAAGCGGACGGCAAGCTGACCGCAGCAGTCTCCTATGCCATCGGCGAGACGGAATATCTCTACAGCGAAGCCGGAAACGTCCTGACCTTCACCAACGCCTTTGAAAACAAGGCCGAGGAGCTGAAACACGCTTCCCTCTCCCTCACCAAGGAAATCGGCGAAGGCATCGACCCTGGCACCACATTCGACTTCCTGATCGAGGTTGCCGGTGCGTCCGGCCGCTACGATGCCGCAAGCACGAATGGCTTCGACGGCTACGTCACCTTTACGGACGGCAGGGCCACGGTCCAGCTCAAGGGCGGCGAAACGCTCCTGATCAAAGGTCTGCCCGATGCTGCGCTCTACACCATTCAGGAAACGACCACCGGCTATACCGTCGCCAAGGCCGGCGACACCGGTACGCTCTCCGGCGGCCAGACCGCGACAGCCCACTTCACCAACACGAAGTCCGGCTCCGGAGAAAACCCGAAGCCGAACCCCGAACCCGCTCCTGAACCCGGCGACGGCGGCAATGGCGGCACCCCTGCGCTGAACCGGCGCGACCATTACGCCTACATCATCGGCTATCCCGACGGTGACGTCCATCCGCAGGGCAACATCACCCGCGCCGAAGTTGCGACGATCTTCTTCCGCCTCCTGCGCGATCCCGTGCGGACGCAGTACTGGTCGCAGACGAACGGCTATTCCGACGTTCCGGGCAATAAGTGGTACAACAACGCGATCTCCACACTCTCCAACATGGGCA
Organism: uncultured Eubacteriales bacterium; assembly: GCA_900553545.1. Lineage (GTDB taxonomy): Bacteria > Bacillota > Clostridia > Oscillospirales > Oscillospiraceae > CAG-170. The sequence continues at coordinate 4,708 of USDP01000099.1, forward strand.
TCATCTGCGGCTATCCGGACGGCACCTTCCGCCCCGACGTGCCGATCACCCGTGCCGAGCTGACCAAGATCGCTGCCGGCTTCTTCTCCGATCCGCGCGTCGCAGCGACCTATGACGGCCGCTTCTCCGATGTTCATGGCGCCGAATGGTACATCAGCTACCTGATGACCGCGCTCGAAGAAGGGCTGATCGAGGGCTATCCGGACGGCTCCTTCCGCCCGAACCGCCCCATCACCCGCGCCGAGACCTGCACCATCGTCAACCGCACGCTTGGCCGCAAGCCGGAGAAGGATCATCTCCTGCCGGAATCCGACATGATCAACTGGCCGGATAACATCAACCGCAACATCTGGTATTACGCACAGATGCAGGAGGCCACCAACTCGCACGATTACCGCTGGATCTCCATCGGCAGCGAAGCCTGCGAGCAGTGGACGGCCAAGCTGATCGAGCGCGACTGGGCCGCGCTGGAGCGCACCTGGTCCCATGCCAACTCCGCCCCCGGCGGCGAAGTCATGCAGTAAATGATCTGTCAAACCATCCCGGACATTTGTCCGGGATGGTTTTCTATTCAGCGGGGCGGACGACTCTGTCCGCCCGAACCCCCGCCGCAGCAGATAGGCTCCCCTTGATTGCATCAGGGGAAGCTGGCGCGGCTTGCCGCGACTGGGGGGATTGGAGCTTTCGCCGCCCAGCGGAAACGGAATGTAGCTGGCTTCTTCTGACGCCGCTCGCTTTCTATTCAGAGCGTCTGCTGCAAAATACAGTAGATCATCTTTGCATGCCGACCCTCGTCGCGGGCGAGCGCCTCAAACATACACGCCTGCTCTCCCGCCCGCGCGGCCAGCTTCGCATATCGTGCCTCAGCCTCCAGCTCCGCCTGATACTGCTTGCGCAGCGCCTCGTTGAAGCACGCCGTGCAGGCCCCGCGCACCGGCTCCGGGCAGTATTTTTTCCCCGTCATGAGGAAATAGAGCGCGCCAAGCCGCTTCGCGTGGCAGCGTTCGTCTTCCGCGATGCGCAGCAGCCGCTCCCGCGCGCACTTCGGCCCCTGCGCCGCCAGCGAGCGATAGATCGCCGCTTCGCAGCATTCGCACTGAATCATCTGCGCGAGCGTCTTCTCCGTCAAGCCCGAATCCGGTTTTGCTTCTTCGGACGCCGGGCAGGATGCAGTCGCCCCCATCACACGGCTCCAGACCTGCCGCTCTTTCTGTTCGTCTATGGAAATCATATCGGTTCCCTCCTTCCCTCCATCGTATGACGCACCCGGCAAAAATGCGCGGCCCAGAAGGGCCGCGCATCTTTGGAAATTTTCAGCCGTT
>USDP01000100.1 GCA_900553545.1 uncultured Eubacteriales bacterium
ACGATGCTATCCCACTTCCGGCGATGAACGTAGGGGCGACCATTGGTCGCCCGACAAAGGCTCCCTTGTGTAAAGGGAGCTGTCAGCGAAGTTGACTGAGGGATTGTTTGTGGAAATTACCATTGACAACCTCTCCGCCTCGCTCCGCTCGGTACCGCCCCTTTCAGAGGCGGCTTTTCAGCGGCCCGACTCCGCTGACCCGCAAGAAATACATAGAAAACGGTGACAACGATGGAACGACTGATTTTGATTTTTGAGATCATCGGCACGATCTCCTTCGCGCTGACCGGCGCGATGACGGGCCTGAAAAAACAGATGGACATCTTCGGCGTCTGCGTCCTCGGCGTGACGACGGCAGTCGGCGGCGGGATCATCCGCGACCTCATTCTTGGCCTGACGCCGCCGTCCGCGTTCCGCGACCCGACGTCAGTGCTGATCGCGATCGCGGTGTCGATCATCGTCTTTTTCCCGGCGGTGCGGCGCATCTTCTACCGGAACAAGTGGCTCTATGAGCATGTCTTGCTGTTGGCAGATTCGGCGGGCCTCGGCATTTTTACGGTCTGCGGCGCGCGCGTGGCCATGGAGGCCGGGGACGGCGCGAACCGCTTCCTTGTCATCTTCGTCGCGGCGCTGACGGGCGTGGGCGGCGGCGTCCTGCGCGATCTGTTCGCGGGCGACCGGCCCTATATTTTTGTTAAGCACGTCTACGCCTGCTCCGCGCTGCTCGGCGCGCTGGTCTGCGTGTACCTGTGGCCGCTTGTGGGACGGGATATTGCAATGCTCGTCGGCTTTGTGCTGGTGTTTGCGATGCGGCTCTGTTCGGCGCACTTCCGCTGGAGCCTGCCGCATGCGCGGCGGCTGGCCGAGGAAGAGGAGAAAACTTCTTGACCCGGGGTGCTTCGCGCAGTATACTGAAAGAAAAGCAAAAGGAGGAAACGGCGATGAAACTTGGCGTGGAAACGATCTGGCAGGATCGGAAGCGGGTGCTCGGCATGCCGCTGACGTTTACAAAATATTTCCTTTCAGAGGATCGGCTGTTCCTACAGACCGGGGTGCTGAACATGAAGATGGAAGAGGTGCTGCTCTACCGTGTGAGCGACATCGGCGTCCATGTCTCGCTTGGCCAGCGCATCTTCGGCGTGGGCACGATCATCATCCATTCCTCGGATAAGAGTGCGCCGCATCTCGAGCTGAAAAACGTGAAAAATCCGCTCGTCGTCAAGGAGCTGATCCACAAGCACGTGGAGTGCATGAAGACCGAGCGCGGCGTCCGTGTCAGCGAATTCCTCGACGACGGACCCAAACGCCACGACCCCTGTACTCCGCCGCCCAAGATGGAGCACTGAACCCGATCACAGCGCCCCGCGCACCGATGGTGCGCGGGGTGTTTTATGCAGGAATGGGTGCGGCGCAGACCATGCGGAGCGGGGTAATCTGGCCCCTCTTGCTTTTTTACGAAAAATGTTGTAGAATATGAGAAAATAGCACGATTTTGACACCGATTTGAGGTGACAGTTTTGTTTGACCTTCTCATTACCGGCGGCCTGCTCATCGATGGCAGCGGCGCACCCGCCCTCCGGGGCGACCTTGCCATTCAGGACGGGAAGATCGCCGCGCGCGGCAATCTGACCGGTGCACGCGCTGCGCGGACGATCGACGCGGCGGGCTTCTGCGTGACGCCCGGCTTCCTCGACATCCACCGCCATGCCGACGCGGCGCTCTTCCGCCCCGGTTTCGGCGAATGTGAGCTGTGCCAGGGGCTGACCACAATCGTGAACGGCAACTGCGGCATGTCGCCGTTCCCCGTCTCCGGGGAATATGCCGCCGCCATCGGCGCATATTTACAGCCGGTCACCGGCTCGTTTCCGCGCGCGTACGAGTCGTTTGCAGACTATGCCGCGTCGGTCCCGGCGCTGCCGCTGAACATCGGGCAGCTCGCCGGGGGCGGGACGCTGCGCGCCAGCGTCGCGGGCTTTTCGCCTGATTTGACGGACGAACAGCTGCGGGCGCTGCATGCCCGGCTCGAATCCGCGCTGGCGGACGGCGTGCTCGGCGTCTCGCTGGGCCTTGGGTACGCACCGGAATGCTTCTATACGACGGAGCAGCTGATCGATGCGCTCGCGCCGCTGCGCGGCAGCGGCATCCCGCTCACCGTACACATGCGGCAGGAGGGGAGCGGTGTCGTCGCGGCGCTGGAGGAAATGCTGACCGTGGCGCGGGCCTTGCAGACGCCGCTGGAGATCAGCCATCTGAAGGCCATCGGCAGGGTCAACTGGCGCGCTGCCGTGCCGCAGATGCTGGCGATGATGGAAAGCGCACGCGAAGACGGCGTCGACGTCGCCTGCGACGTCTATCCCTACACCGCAGGTTCTACCCAGCTCATCCACGTGCTCCCGCCGGAATGTCAGACCGGCGGTCTGGAGCAGCTCTCCGAACGGCTCGGCGATGCGGCGTTCCGTGCGCAGCTGCGCGAGCGGATGCAGACGGGTGAGGATTTTGAGAACATTTCGCTGCTGGCCGGCTGGGAGAATATCCGCATCGCGGCGCTCGCCGGGGCGGAGGATCAGAAATACGTTGGCCAGTCCATCGCGGCATTGGCCGAGAAAGAGGGCAAGGATCCGTTTGACGCGCTGTTCGACCTGCTCGCGCGGGAGCATTGCGCGGTCACGATGATCGACGAGATCGCCTGTGAGGACGATCTGGAGGCCATCCTGCGCGACGGGCACAGCAGCATCATCTCCGACAGCATCTATCCCGGCTCCGGACTCTGCCATCCGCGCGTGTACGGTACGTTCGTCCGTGTGATCGAGCGCTATGTCCGCGAACGCGGCGTGCTGACGCTGGAGGAGGCCGTCGCGAAGATGACCGGTTTGCCCGCCGGGCGGCTTGGCCTCCGGACGAAGGGAAAGCTCATTCCAGGGCTTGATGCCGACATTCTGCTCTTCCGGCCGGAAGCGCTGCACGAGCGCGATTCCTATGCCGATCCGGCGGAATTTGCCGAGGGGATGGAGACCGTTCTGGTCGCCGGCGTGCCGGTGCTGGAGGACGGAGCCATAACCGGCGCAAAGCCCGGAAAAATACTCAAGCGATAAACAAATCGCAGCGTTTTCGACAGAAAACGCTGCGATTCTTTGCAATTTGACGGTTTTTGCACATTAGAGGTGCATTGACCGCCCTGATGGTACCCGAGCGGTCAACAATACACTTTGTTCGATCGTAAGGACTGACTGCTGGTGCAGCGCCTCTTGTATTTTTATGATACCAGCTATTTTCGCTCTGTCAAGCGGGCACATTTCACGCCTCGCGGATCTCGATGTGATAGCGGTTCGTGCCGCAGGCACTGCGCTCCACATCGATCGCATAGCTGAAATCCAGAATGCCGCCGTGCTCGTTGAGCAGGACGGTCAGCTCCTGAAGCTCCACGCCGACCAGCAGCGCAGCCATGCCCGCGTCGTAGAGCGATTCGTGTCGCTGCCCCTGCACAAAGACCATCTCGGAATTGACCTTGCCGACGCGGCGGAGCGTGAGTTTTTGCTCGTCCTCAACCGTGAACGACGTGACAACGCCCTCCATGCCGGTCATCTCGCTCTCCACATAGGAAAAGCGGATGAACCCCGGCTCGCAGCAGTAGGAACCCTCGGTCACGAGCTGGATGCTCTCCGGCTTCTCACCGGCCAGCTGCTGTGTGCCGGTGATGGCAATCAGAACGGGCTTTACCATATCAACCGTCCAGCGCCAGCGCGAGCAGATCGTCCAGCAGCTCGCCGTAGGGAATACCGCTGGCCTCAAAGAGCTTCGGATACATCGAGATCGACGTGAAGCCGGGGATGGTGTTGATCTCGTTGAAGACGACCTCCTGCCCCTCGCGGGTCACAAAGAAGTCCACACGCGAAAGCCCGCGGCAGCCCATCGCCTGATAGACGCGAACAGCGGTCTCGCGCACCTGCTCCGACGCCTCTTCCGAGATGCGGGCCGGGATATAGAGGTCGGCGCAGTCGGAGATGTACTTTGCCTCATAGTCATAGAAATCCGCGCCCGCGTCGATTTCGCCGCAGACGGAGGCAAACGGATTGTCATTGCCGAGCACCGCGACCTCGACCTCCTGCCCGTCGATGAACTCCTCGACGAGGACTTTGCAGTCGTATTTCAGGGCGGCTGTCAGCGCGTGCTCCAGTCCTTCGCGGTCGCGCGCCTTCGACACGCCGACGGACGAACCGGTTCCCGCGGGCTTGACGAAGACGGGATAGGCGAACTGCCCCTCCACGCCGTCCATGACCGCGTCCGCATTTCGCGCGAACTCCGCAGCGGTCACCAGACGCCATGCGGCCTGCCGCACGCCCGCGTGGTCAGCGATCAGCTTGGTGATCGTCTTATCCATGCACGCGGCGCTCGCGGCCACGTGCGGCCCCACATAGGGAATTCAGGCGATCTGAAGCAGGCCCTGCATCGAACCATCCTCGCCGTTCTCCCCGTGCAGCACGGGGAACACCACGTCGATGCGCTCGCGCACGACGCAGTCGTTTTCAAAGCTCAGCAGCCCCTGGCCGTGAACCGGCGAGATGGCGGCGCGCCGGTTGTTCGGATGATCCTGCCATGTCCCGGCGGGGAGCATCGCATAATCGTCGCCGCCGAACAGGATCCAGTCGCCGTCCTTCGTGATGCCGACAGGGAAGATGTTGTATTTCTGCTTGTCAAGGTTGTTCAGAACGGATTCCGCCGAACGCAGCGAAACCTCATGCTCCGGCGAGACGCCGCCGAACAACACACAAACGCTCAGTTTTTTCAAGCTCAGGCCCTCTTTTCTCCCGCGCGGGCGCGTTGCACCCACCGGGCATATCATACCCTATTGTATGTCAAAACTCCGGAGAACACAAGTATTATTTTCCACAATACTGTGATTTTAACAGTGGAAAAACCTTGACGCCGGGTATATAATAGGAACGAAGGGAGGCTTGCGTGATGCAGATCGAATTCACAAAGAAGGAGTTCCGGCGTCTGCTGGACATGGTCTATATCGGCAACTGGATTCTGAATTCCACGCGCGGGGACGACCGCTTTACCGATTATGACGAGATGGAATCCAAGCTCTTCGCCCTTTGCCGCCAGAACGGGATGGACGCGCTGGTCGAGCGCTGGCACGGGGAGGACGTCCCGTCCAAGGCGTTTTCCGACGGCGGCATCCACGAAGCGATCATGGACTATGAGGACACCGTCTTCTACGAGATCCTCGCCGAGGAGCTGGCGCGGCGCGACATGGACTATCAGCCGGTCTCCCGCGAGAACTACGACGAGCTGGTCTCCAGAATGGACGATTACATCGCCGAATTTGAAGCCCACGGGACAGATAACATCAGCATCCCCAGCATGGACGAAGAATGAACCACCCAAAAAGCCGCCGTTTGGCGGCTTTTTGCGACAGGAGGATTTTATGCGAAGAACAGACCGTGAAGTGACCGATCCCGCCGCCATCGATGCCATCATCCGCGCCTGCCCATGCTGCCGCCTTGGCCTGCGGGACGGCGAGGGCGTCTACCTTGTGCCGTTGAATTTCGGCTTTGCGAATGTGGACGGGCAGAGAACGTTCTATTTTCACAGCGCACCGGAAGGGCACAAGATCGACCTTCTGCGTCAGGCGAAGACGGTGGCCTTTGAGCTGGACTGCGGCTGCGCCGTCACGCCGGGCACGACGGCGTGCAGCCATTCTGCCAATTACCGCTCCGTCATGGGGCAGGGCAGCGTGCGCTTTCTCGAGACGCAGACGGACAAGCGCGCTGCCCTGACCGAGATCATGCGGCAGAACACCGGGAAGGACGATTGGACGTTCCCGGACGAGGCCGTCGACTGTGTCGCCGTCTTTGTCCTCGAGGTGCAAACCATCACCGCAAAGCAGCGCGGCTGAAATACAGGGCCGACAAAGGCCCCCTCTACCAAGAGGGGGCTGTCTGCGCTCCGCGCAGACTGGGGGAGAAATCCCCGCCGCCGCGGAAAGCCTCCCTTGTGTAAAGGGTGGTGGCATTTGCGAA
>USDP01000101.1 GCA_900553545.1 uncultured Eubacteriales bacterium
CGCAGACCGGACAGGTATCTGCGATGTGCTCCTGCTCGAACGGCATGCAGCGGCTCGGCATACCGGTCTCTTCCTTGACCTTCTCCTCGCAGGCGAGGTCGCCGCACCACATGGACTTGATAAAGCCGGTGTGTTCAGCGAGGATGGACTTCATCTCATCCAGGCTGGTTGCGGTGTAGGTATGTGCCTCGCGATTTGCCAGCGCCTTTTCGTAGAGGCTCTTCTGGATGTCGTCGAGCAGAGCCGGAATGGTCTTTTCGAGATCCTCGAACTTGACGACAGTCTTTTCGCGGGTGTCGCGGCGGACGAGGACGCACTGACCCTCAGCGATGTCGCGCGGGCCGACTTCCAGACGGAGCGGAATGCCCTTCATCTCGTACTCGGCGAACTTCCAGCCCGGGGTATTGTCGGACAGGTCGATCTTCGCACGGATACCGGCTGCCTTGACCTGCTCGTACAGCTCGGCTGCCTTCTCCTTGACGCCTTCCTTGTGGGCAGCGACCGGGATTACGACGAGCTGGGTCGGAGCGATGCGCGGCGGCAGAACCAGACCTTCGTTATCGCCGTGGGTCATGATGATCGCGCCGATAATACGGGTGGAAACGCCCCAGGAGGTCTGATACATATACTGAAGCGTGTTGTTCTTATCGGTATACTGCATGCCAAAGGCGCGCGCGAAGCCGTCACCGAAGTAATGAGAAGTGCCGGACTGAAGCGCCTTGCAGTCGTGCATCATGGCTTCGATAGTGTAGGTGTTCTCCGCACCGGCGAAGCGCTCCTTCGGGGTCTTTTCGCCCTTGACGACCGGGATGGCCAGCCATTCCTCGAAGAACTTCGCGTAGATGTTCAGCATGCGCAGGGTCTCCTGCATCGCCTCCTCGGCGGTTGCGTGGACGGTATGACCCTCCTGCCACCAGAACTCACGGCTGCGCAGGAACGGACGGGTGGTCTTTTCCCAGCGGACGACCGAGCACCACTGGTTGTACAGCTTGGGCAGGTCACGCCAGGAACGGACGATCTTCGCGTAATGCTCACAGAACAGGGTCTCGGAGGTCGGGCGGACACACAGACGCTCCTCGAGCTTGTCATTGCCGCCGTGGGTGACCCACGCACACTCCGGCGCGAAGCCCTCTACATGGTCGGCCTCCTTCTGGAGCAGGCTTTCCGGGATGAAGATCGGCATCGCAACGTTCTCATGGCCGGTCTCCTTGAACTTCTCGTCCAGGATCTTCTGAAAATTCTCCCAGATGGCGTAGCCATAGGGCCGCAGGATCGTGAAGCCCTTCACGCTCGCGTATTCCACCAGTTCCGCCTTGCGGCAGATGTCTGTGTACCACTGGGCAAAATCGACCTCCATATCGGTGATCTGCTCTACTTTTTTCTCTTTCGCCATCGTATTCTCATCCTTTCGGAATTACTTTTCTGCATACTATAATATTGTATCACATCTGTCAATCCCCCTGACATAAGATGGGATACTGAATGGAAGGAGTTTTGCCATGACCACGATCCCCATTGTCCTCGACGCGGCCACGCTGCGCTTTTATGAGCGCGTGGCCGAAAACGCCGGTCTGCCCGTGGCGCAGGTATTGGCCGACGCACTGTTCAAGCTCGCCGGCGAGCTGTCGCTCGAGGCGCTGCACCACGCAAAATGAGTTGATTTCCTGTCGGAATCTGTTATAATACATGGGAATCTCGGAACCAATCGGTTCCAGGATACCCCGCAGAAACTACCAAGTCAAAGGAGAGATCTGCCATGCAGTCCATCCGCACATTATATAAGGTCGGCAAGGGGCCATCCAGCTCACACACCATGGGTCCGGAGCGCGCGGCAAAACTGTTTCGCGAGATGACGCCGGAGGCCGATCGCTATGAAGTCATTCTCTACGGCTCGCTCGCCAAAACCGGCGTCGGCCACGGGACGGATCGCGTCCTCGTCGACACGCTTGCGCCCTACCCCACGAAGATCGTCTTTGCTTCCGTCGACCCCGGCAACATGAAGCACCCGAACACGCTCGACCTCATCGCCTACAAGGACAACAAGGAGACGCAGCGCATCCGTGTGGAATCCATTGGCGGCGGCGACATCGTTGTCGAGGGCGAAGCGCAGCATGCAGATGCCGAGGTTTATCCCGAAAATTCCTTTGCCGAGATCGCACGCTTCTGTCAGTGGCGGCACGTATCGCTGCCGGAATACGTCGAACTGAACGAAGGCCCGGAGATCTGGAGCTTTTTGGAGCACATCTGGCATGTCATGCGCCAGTCGATTGAAGATGGGCTTGCTGCCGAGGGCATCCTGCCCGGCGGGCTGAACGTCCAGCGCAAGGCCAAATACCTCTATGAGCGGACGCATCTGCTCGATCTGCCGCAGGTGCGGGAGCTTCAGCTTGTCTGCTCCTACGCCTTTGCCGTTGCCGAGCAGAATGCCGGAAACGGCACCATCGTCACCGCGCCCACCTGCGGCAGCTGCGGTGTGCTGCCCGCCGTGCTCATGTATATGCAGCAGAAATACGACCTGCCCGACCGCAAGATCGCCGAAGCGCTCGGCGTGGCGGGTCTGTTCGGCAACCTTGTCCGGCACAACGCCTCGATCTCCGGCGCGGAATGCGGCTGCCAGGCCGAGATCGGCACGGCCTGCTCGATGGCCGCGGCGGCCATGGGTGAGCTGACGGGACTGACCATCGAAGAACAGGAATATGCCGCCGAGATCGCCATGGAGCATCAGCTCGGCCTCACCTGCGACCCGATCTGCGGCCTCGTGCAGATCCCCTGCATCGAGCGCAACGCCGTCGCCGCCAAGCGCGCCATCGACGCATCGAACCTCTCGCACATGCTCGTCGGCACGCGCACCATTTCGTTTGACATGGTCGTCCGCACGATGTACGAGACCGGCATCAACATGAACCGGGCGTTCCGTGAAACGTCCGAGGGCGGCCTTGCCCGCCTCTATTCCCGCCGTGCCGGAAAATGACACCCAAAGGCCCCCTCTATCAAGAGGAGGCTCCCCGCCACAGCGGTTGTAGGGGCCGATGCCTTCATCGGCCCGTTCTATGATTTTCACTCGCACCATTGGTCATGATTGTAGGGGCAGACGCCCCTACATGGATGAAATATGCACCCCCCCTGCTGGAGCGTTTCCGGCAGAGGGGGCTTTTCTATTTCAGAAGGCTACTTTCATAAACAGCGCCACGCAGCAGAGGATGATGGCCAGCGGCACATAGACATAGCGCCCAATGCTGTACCACGCCGTGCCGCGCCGCTTTTTGCTCCCGGTGTTCACCGCATCCAGCAGCTCGTCCTTCTTCATTACGTAGAACCACGACACTGCGCCGAGTGTCGCACCGATGGGAATGATATAGATCGACACAAGATCCATCCACGGTCCCCATTTGTCGATGGTCTCCATGCCGATGCCGCAGCCAAGGCAGAGCACCGCAAGGATCGCAAGGACAGCCGTGCGGCTGAGCTTTGGGAACTTATGCAGCAGCGATTCCGCCACGGCCTCGAACATGTTCTGCAAGGAGCTGACGCCCGCGAAGATCATCGCCGCATAGAGGATGATGGCAAAAAGCTGCCCCAGCGGAATGTCCTGCAAGATGGTCGGCAGCGTGACGAAGAGCAGGCCGGGACCCGCGCCGACATCCAGTCCATAGGAGAAGCAGGCCGGGATGATGACGAGCGCCGCGACGACCGCCGCGACCGTGTCAAACAGGGCCGTATGCTGCGAAACGCCGACGACGTCCTCGTCCTTCGAGAGATATGCGCCGTAGACGATCATGCCGCTGCCCGTGACGGAGAGGGAGAAGAACGCCTGTCCCATCGCCCAGATCCAGATCATGGGGTCTTTGAGCGCCTCCCAGCGCGGCGTGAACATGAACTTGTAGCCTTCAACGGAACCGGGCAGGAACGCCACGCGCACCGCGAGAATCAGGAAGATGATGAAAAACAGCGGCATCATGACCTTATTGGTCTTTTCAATGCTGTGCGCGCCGAGGAACAGCGTCAGGAGCGTCCCGACCACGACGATCACATGATACGGGATGACAGAATACGGCGTCCCGGAGAAGGCGGCGAACCACGCCTGCGTATCCGCGTGCAGGAGCGTCCCTACCACAGAATCAACCAGCGCCTTGAGCACGTAGCTCACGATGACGGCATAACCGATGGCAATGCAGAGCGAACCCGCCAGCGGCAGCCAGCCGAGGATTCCGCCGGCCTTGCCGGCCGCCTTGCCGCGCGTGGCCCATGCGTTTTCATACGCGCCGAGCGTACCCGTTCCGGCCCGGCGTCCCATCGCAAACTCCGCCGGCAGACCGACCAGACTGAAGATCACCACGAACAGCAGATAAATGAGCAGAAATGCCCCGCCGCCGTTGCTGCCCATCTTGTGCGGGAAGCCCCAGACGTTCGCCATGCCCACGGCGGAGCCGACGGATGCCAGAATAAAGCCCCACCGGCTGGCAAAGCTCTTGGTACCTTTTGCATGCTTCATGTTTTGTTCCTTCGCCGTTTTGCCGCGATTGCGCGGCGGCGGCGCCTCTCTTTTCTCTCTTTTGCAGCAAAGCACAGCCAGCCGCAGTATTTTATATTTTAACGCATTGCAGTAAAAAAGTCAAGCATTTCCATCTCCCATGCGCCGTGCTTTTTCGCGTTCCTGTATTGAAAAACGCCCCGCCCTGCATTATAATAAACGCAGAAAATCACCTTTGACCGTAAAAAGGAGACAGAAATAACTATGAAATTAGGTATCGTCGGACTGCCGAATGTCGGCAAGTCCACTTTGTTCAACGCCATCACGAACGCGGGTGTCGCCGCGGACAACTACGCGTTCTGCACCATCGACCCGAACGTCGGCGTCGTGCCCGTGCCGGACAAGCGGCTCGAATGGCTGCGCGACCAGCACAACCCCAAGAAGTTCACGCCCGCCGTCATCGAGTTCGTCGACATCGCAGGCCTCGTCAAGGGCGCGTCGAAAGGCGAGGGACTCGGCAACAAGTTCCTCGCGAACATCCGCGGCTGCGACGCGATCGTCCACGTTGTCCGTTGCTTTGAGGACCCGAACGTCACGCACGTCGAGGGTTCGACCGATCCGCTGCGCGACATCGACATCATCAACACCGAACTCATTATGGCAGACCTTGAAATGATCGAGCGGCGCATCGACAAAGCCTCCAAGGCGGCCAAGGGCGGCGACAAGCGGTTCAACCACGAAGTCGAGCTGTTCACCGCGCTGCGCGACTATATGAACGAGGGCAACCTCGCCCGGACGTTCGAGTGCAGCGACGACGACGCAGCCCTGATCGCGACGAGCGACCTGCTGACGCTCCGCAAGACGATCTACGCCGCAAATCTCGGCGAGAACGAGGTCAACGATCCGGAATCGAGCAAGCATTTCATGGCCGTCAAGCAGCTGGCCGAAGGCGAGGGCAGCCAGGTACTCCCGATCTGCGCGAAGCTCGAAGCGGACATTGCCGAGCTGGACGATCCAGACGAAAAGGCCATGTTCATGGAGGAGCTTGGCCTCTCCGAATCCGGACTCGACCGGCTGATCCAGTGCAGCTATTCCCTGCTCGGCCTAATCTCGTTCCTGACCGCGGGCAGCGACGAATGCCGCGCGTGGACGATCAAAAACGGCACGAAGGCCCCGCAGGCCGCGGGCAAGATCCATTCCGACTTTGAGCGCGGCTTCATCCGTGCGGAGGTCATCGCGTTTGACGACCTCAAAGCCTGCGGCACGCTGGCGAACGCCAAGGCCAAGGGTCTGCTCCGCAGTGAGGGCAAGGAGTATGTCATGCACGACGGTGACGTCGTCAACTTCCTGTTCAACGTTTAAGCGAAATTAAATGCCGCTCCCTCGACGAGGGGGCGGCTATTTGCAGGTGGGCGATACCTTCATTGGCCCTTCCCTGCCGCCGCAGCGGAAAGGAGCAAAAAACGCAAAAGACCTGCCCCATCCGTTGGATGGGGCAGGTCTTTGTCATTTCTTATTCGTCGTCAGACTCTTCG
>USDP01000102.1 GCA_900553545.1 uncultured Eubacteriales bacterium
GCTGGACGTTGACCACGTCGAGGTCATATTTGTCCGCCGCAGCTTCTTCCACGATCAGCGACCGGTTGAGGTGTTCGCAGCACTGCGCGGCGAGGTAGATGCCGCGCTCCTGCAAAACGGGGTAGATGCCGTCAAATGCGGCCTGCGCGGCCTCGAGACTCGAACCCTTGCCGATCCTTTGGCCGACCATCTCGCTCGACGAGCAGCCGACGACAAAGATGTCGCCGGCCTTCAAGTTGGAAACTTCCAGCAATTCCAGAACGGCCTGCCGGTGCTGTGCGGTGATCTCTTCATACATGCCGAATCCCTCCTCAGGCCGCAGCCTTTTTGATCTGCGGAACCTTGCTCAGCACGGCATAGAGCGCCGCGGCCAGGATCACGCCGGCCACCGCCTGGATCGCGTTGCCGCCGATGCTGCCGGCAGCAGCCAGACCGTAGCCAAGGAAAATGCTCTCATACAGGAAATAGCCAAGCAGCATCCATGCTTCGCCCGCGATGCTGGCGACGATGGGGGCGGCCTTGGTCTTGCTGCCGAGGGCCTTTAGGATGGCCGCCGCGATGACCGCGATGAGCGCCTTGATGACAAAGGTGCCCGGCGCGAACACGGCATAGCCGGAGAGAATGTCGGCCAGGGCGGAGCCGATGCCGCCCGCCGCCGCGCCGTAGACCGGCCCAAGCAGGAACGCGCCCAGCAACACGACGCAGTCGCCAAGGTTGATGTAGCCGTCCGTCGCCGGGATCGGTACGTGGATGATGTTTGTCGCCACATAGGTCAGCGCCGCGAACAGCGCCGCAAGAACCAGATGGTATAATTTCTGATGCTTCATAGGGAAATCCTCCCGCTCTCTTGATGATGGCAACAGCATACAACGGAAACTGGACTGATTCAAGCTCCAGATTTGCAAAATCAAATAGGGCCAGATAAAAAATTCGCGATCTCGCAAAAAAACGCTTGACATTTTCCGCCGGATGTGCTTAAATACGGGCAATCAAACAAACCGTTGAGGAAGAGTGAGTAGTCACAAAGATGCTTCCATCCAGAGAGCCGCCGGTGGTGCGAGTGCGGCAGGGGCAGTTGTGGTGAATGGGCTTCCGAGGGCGAGCGGAAAGGCAGACGCCGAGTATGCGAGACGGAGATGGGCGCTCCGTGACCAAAGGCCAGCATATGGTTGTATGCGAAAAGAGGGCGCGCAAGCGTCAAGCCGGGTGGCACCGCAGGAAGTATTTACATCCTGTCCCAGCAGTATTGCTGAGACAGGATTTTTTGTTTTTCCAAGGAGGAATTTTTATGAAGCAGTTTATGAAACTCACCAAACGATGGCGTCCCTACTGTGAAGAGAACCGATAACTCACATACCAATTTGACTTCATCACAGAAAGGACTTTGTATTATGAAAAAGATCATCGCGCTCATCCTTGCGGCCATGATGCTGCTCACGTTCGCCGCCTGCGCTTCCAAGACCACAGACACCGCAGACTCCACCGCCGACACCACCACGAACACCACTGAACCTGCTGATACCGCAGAACCCGCTGAATCCACCGACGCCGCAGAAGACACCGCTGATTCCGGTAAGGTCTTCAAGATCGGCCTTTGCAACTACGTCGACGACGCATCCCTCAACCAGATCGTCGAAAACATCCAGACGCAGCTCGCCGCCATCGGCGAACAGAACGGCGTGACATTCGAGGTCGAATACGACAACTGCAACGCCGACGCGAACGTCCTTGCTCAGATCATCTCGAACTTCAAAGCCGACGGCGTCGACCTGATGATCGGCGTAGCCACTCCGGTCGCCATCTCGATGCAGGCCGAGACCGAGGGCACCGACATCCCGGTCGTCTTCTCCGCCGTCTCTGACCCGATCTCCTGTGGACTCGTTGCCTCGCTCGATGCGCCGGGCGCCAACATCACCGGCACGTCCGACGCGCTCGACACCAGCGCCGTCCTGAACCTCATCTTCGCCGCGAACCCCGACGCCGCCAACATCGGTCTGCTCTACAACGTCGGTCAGGACTCCTCCGCGACCCCGATCGCCGATGCGAAGGCCTACCTCGACGCGAAGGGCGTCAGCTATAAGGAATACACCGGCACGACCGTTGACGAGGTCATCCTCGCGGCTCAGGCCGCCGTGGCCGACGGCGTCGACGCCATCTTCACCCCGACCGACAACACCGTCATGACCGCCGAGCTTTCCATCTACGAAATGTTCGCTGAGGCCGGCATCCCGCAGTACACCGGCGCGGACTCCTTCGCCCTGAACGGCGCGTTCCTCGGCTACGGCGTCGACTACGCGAACCTCGGCGTCGAGACCGCCAACATGGTCGCTGACATCCTGGTGAACGGCAAGAACCCCGCCGAGCTGCCCGTCATGACGTTCGATAACGGCACCGCTACCGTCAACACTGAGACCTGCGCGGCGCTCGGCTTCGACTACGATCAGATCGCGGAGACCTTCGCTCCCTACTGCACCAAGGTGCAGCCGATCCAGACCGCCGAAGCGTTTGAATAAAGGCAACACCGCGCAATTGCGTCGGCGCGCTTCGCCGGATCTTTTCCGCCAATTCTGCGGTTTGAAATGTTCGCAATACACAAAGTATTCCTTCGCATTTCAAACCTTGACTTGACGAAAAATCTCTCGGTGAATCTGTTTGCCGAATTGTGCGGTGCAGCCTAAGATCAATTTTCCCAAACAAAAACTTCTGCAAGTGTTAGAAATCAACGCAGACCCGTATCCATTCGATGCGGGTCTGCGTGAATGAAGAAAGGGGAACACCATGTCCTTTACCACCATTCTGGGCCTCGGACAGACCGCGCTGGAGCTGGGCCTGATGAGCTCGCTGACGGTTCTCGCGCTGTTTCTCAGCTATACGATGCTGAACGTCTGCGACCTGTCCACCGACGGCTGCTTCACGCTCGGCGCGGCGGTCGGCGCGGTTGTGGCCCTCGCGGGCCATCCGTTCCTGTCCATTCCGGCGGCAATGCTGGCCGGTGTGATCTCCGGCTTCGTGACGGCCTTTTTACAGACGCGCATGGGCGTGAACAGCCTGCTCGCCGGCATCGTCGTCAACACAGCGCTCTATTCCATCAACATCGCCGTCATGGGCAATACCTCTCTATTAAATATGAATAAGACCGAGACGGTCTTCACCAAGATGCAGTCCGCCCTCGAGGGGACGTTCCTCGCCGGGCAGCAGAAGCTGGCGGTCAGCCTGATCGCGGTCGCGCTGGTGATTGTGTTCCTGTCGCTGTTCCTGCGGACAAAGCTCGGCCTCGCCATCCGCGCGACCGGCAATAATCCCGATATGGTCAAATCCAGCTCGATCGACCCGGTCTTCACGACGACGGTTGGACTCTGCGTGGCAAATGCGTTCACGGCCCTGTCCGGCTGTCTGCTGGCGCAGGCGCAGAAATCGGTCAACATCGACATCGGCTCCGGCATGGTGACAATCGCGCTGGCCTCGCTGCTGATCGGCGGCATGTTCTTCCGGCGCAGGGGTGTGGCGCTCCGCGCGGTGGGCGCGGTGCTGGGCGCGTTTTTGTTCCGCCTGGTCTATACGCTCGCGCTGCGGTTCGATATGCCGGCCTCGATGCTGAAGCTCGTGTCGTCCGTCATTGTCGTCATTGCCATCTCCGGGCCGTATCTCAAGGGGCAGCTCCCGCTGCTGCGCCGCCGCGCCCAGATGCGAAAGGAGGTTCGCTGAGATGCTGGAACTGAAGCACGTCTCCAAAACGTTCAACCCCGGCACCGAGGACGCCAAGACCGCCCTCGACGATCTGTCGCTCTTCGTGGCGGACGGCGATTTCATCACGATCATCGGCGCGAACGGCGCGGGCAAATCGACGCTCTTCGGCGCGATCTGCGGCACGTTCCTCACCGATTCCGGCAGCATTTTCCTCGATGGTGAGAACATCACCATGCAGCCGCAGCACCGCCGCTCGCGCGTCATCGGCCACCTGTTCCAGGACCCCATGCGCGGCAGCGCGCCCGGCATGAGCATCGAGGAAAACCTCGCCCTCGCGGCGGGCCGCGGCGGCTGGCTCAGTCACGTTTCCAAGGCGGATAAGGCCGCCTTCCGCGACCGGCTGGCCCTGCTTGGCATGGGCCTTGAGAACCGGATGAAGCAGCCGGTCGGGTTGCTCTCCGGCGGACAGCGGCAGAGAGTCGCTCTTGCCAGGGCGCCGGTGATCGAGCCAAAGCTTTTGCTGCTCGATGAGCCGCTGGCGGCGCTTGACCCCGGTACGGCGGAAAAGGTCCTGAATCTCACGAAGCAGATCGTGGCGGAAAACCATCTGACCTGCCTGATGATCACGCACAACATGTCCTCCGCGCTCGAGCTTGGCAACCGCACGATCATGATGGATCGCGGCCATATCATCCACGACGCAGCAGGAGAAAAGCGCGACGGACTCACCGTGGAAAAGCTGTTGCAGGAGTTCAAGAACGCGTCCGGCGCGGCGCTCGACAACGACCGGATGCTGCTGACCTGAGAAGCGGATAAAATAAATGCAAAACGCGCGGCGTCACCGGATGGTGGCACCGCGCGATGTTTCCAATGTGTGAGGTGTTTGGTTTAGTACATGGGGTGTTTGGCGGTCAGGCGGACGACGGCCTCTTCGACCTTCAGGCGGTTTGCGTCGAAATCGTCGGCGATCAGGCGGATGCACTCGGCGATGATGGGCATATCCTCCGGCGTGAAGCCGCGGGTCGTGGCGGCGGGCGTGCCGATGCGGACGCCGCTGGTCAGGCTGGGCTTCTGCGGGTCGTTCGGGATGGCGTTTTTGTTGATCGTGATATGGACCTCATCGAGCTTATCCTGAAGCTCTTTGCCCGTGATGCCCCGGCTGCGCAGGTCGACGAGCATGAGGTGATTGTCCGTGCCGCCGGAGACGAGGTCGAAGCCGTTCGCAACGAGGGCCTCGGCCAGCGCAGCGGCGTTTTTGCGGACGTTCTGCGCGTAGATCTTGAATTCAGGGGCCATGGCCTCCTTGAGGCAGATTGCCTTGGCCGCGATGACGTGCATGAGCGGGCCGCCTTGCATGCCGGGGAAGACGGCGCTGTTGATCTTCTTGGCGAACTCCTCGCGCGCGAGGATCATGCCGCCGCGCGGGCCGCGGAGCGTCTTATGCGTGGTGGTGGTGACAATGTCGGCGTAGGGAACGGGGCTCATGTGCTCGCCGCCCGCGACGAGACCGGCGATGTGCGCCATGTCGACCATCAGGAGCGCGCCATAGCGGTGCGCAATCTCGGCGAACGTCTTGAAATCGATGGCGCGCGGATAGGCCGACGCGCCCGCGACGACGAGCTTCGGCTGGTGCGTGCGGATCACGTCCTCGACCTCATTGAAGTCGATGCGGCCGGTCTCGGGGTTGACGCCGTAGGAGAAGCTGTTGTAGATCTTGCCGGACAGGTTGACCTTGGCGCCGTGCGTCAGGTGGCCGCCGTTGGCGAGGTCCATGCCGACGATCGTGTCGCCCGGCTGGAGCACGGCCATATAGGCCGCGAGGTTGGCCTGCGCGCCGGAGTGCGGCTGCACATTGGCATATTCCGCGCCGAAAAGCTGCTTGGCCCGGTCGATGGCGATCTGCTCGATCACGTCGACAACTTCGCAGCCGCCATAGTAGCGCTTGCCGGGGTAGCCCTCGGCATATTTGTTGGTCAGAACGCTGCCCATCGCCGCGATGACCGCCTGGGAGGCGATGTTCTCCGACGCGATCAGCTCGATGTTGCGCTGCTGCCGCTGGTATTCCGACTGCATCTGCGATGCGATCTCGGGGTCAAACTGTGCCAGATAGTCCATTGAGTTTTCCAGAATGTTCGCCATGACGTGTGTTCCTTTCCGCATGAAAAAATGAGCAAACCGTCTCCGGTTTGCTCATTCGTATTCCACGCGAAAAAGTTCTGCGCTTCGTACTCTGTCCGTTTGCCTGAGAGATTCAGCTTTCGCCTTGCACCTTCGGCACTCACTGGTTTCCCGTGAGATTCTCC
>USDP01000103.1 GCA_900553545.1 uncultured Eubacteriales bacterium
TGCCGCAGCTTCATTCTCGCGTCCTCGGGCATCCGGGATAGCTTGGAAGAAAGCCCCTCGCTGACCAGCTCAAACAGGGATTTTCCGAAGATATTGCTCTCCCAGAGCTTTTCCGTGTCCTCCTCGTATTCCGAGAGCAGATAGCGGATCAGCTGCTCCGATTCCTGCTCGCCGCCGACCATCGGACTCAGTTCCGTTTCCACGTCTGCGCGCAGCAGATGGATGGACGGGGCGCTGGCCTTCAGCCGGACGGCATAGCCGCCGTTTTTCCGCACGATCTCCGGCTTTTCCAGATGCAGCTCGCTCGCATCCGGCATCACGATGCCATAGCCCGTCGCGCGCACCTGCGCCAGCGCATCGGCGACCTTGTCATATTCCCGCTTCGCCTCGGCAAGCGTCGTGAGCGTTTGCAGCAGCGCTGCGTTGTCCGCCACCTCGATCCCGGCCTGCTCGGAGAGTACCGAGAAAAACAGACTCTCCGGGCATGTCAGCTCACAGCGGACGGAGCCGTTTCCGGGGTCGACGCCCAGAAGCCGGAATTCCTCCACCGTGTCCAGCTGCCGCAGCGTCTCCAGCGCAGGCTCCGCCTCGCGGAGCTTGCTGACGTTTGCCGTCCGCTCGCGCAGCGCGGCATAGAGCGCGGTTTTCAGCGGGTGGTCAGCGGGCAGTGCGGATACCCATGCCGGGAGATAAAATTGCAGCTCCCGCACCGGGAACTCGTAGAGCAGCGCCGTCAGCACGGCGGAAATCTCGTCGACGTCCATTGTCAGGCAGTCGACGGCCATGCACGCCGCGCCGTCCTCCTCGCGCACCCGGCGGCAGACCGTCTGCGCGGCCTCACCGCTCGGCTGCGCCGAGTTGACCAATACAAGGAACGGTTTTCCCGCTGCGCGCATGTCGGCGATGGCGCGCCGCTCCGCGTCGACGTAATCCGCGCGCGGGATATCGGTGATCGTGCCGTCCGTGGTCACAAGAATCCCAATCGTGCTGTGCTCTTCCATGACCTTTTTCGTGCCAAGCTCCGCTGCCTCGGTCATCGGGATCTCCTCGGGGAACCACGGCGTCGTGACCATGCGGGGCTTGCCGTCCTCGTCGGCGCCAACTGCGCCGGGGATCAGATAGCCGACGGTGTCGATCAGGCGGACGGAGAGCGTCGTTTTTCCGTCCGGCTGGATCTCCACGGCCTGTTCCGGTACGAATTTCGGCTCCGCCGTCATGATCGTCCTGCCGGACGCCGCCTGCGGCAGCTCATCCTGCGCGCGCTCCCGGCGGTAGGGATCTTCAATATTCGGCAGCACCAGCTGCTCCATCAGCCGCTTGACGAAGGTGGACTTCCCAGTCCGCACCGGGCCGACCACGCCGATGTAGACGCTCCCGCCGGTGCGTGCGGCGATCTGTTCATAGATGCTGTGCTCTTCCAAGCTGTTTCGCCTCCTTTTTCTTACATCGGGATGAGCAGCATGCCGCCCGCCTCGATCTCCTCTCCGCTCAGCCCGTTCGCCGCGCAGATCGCGGCGACGGACGTGCCATACTGCTTGGCAACGTCCCAGACAGGGCCGCCGTCCAGCCCGGCGCGGATCACAAGCGAGGGCCTCCGCGCCTCCGGCTCCGCCGGCGGATCAATCGTTCCAGCGGAAAGTGTGCGGAGCGTTTGCTGCGCGAAGAAGCCGGCGTC
Source organism: uncultured Eubacteriales bacterium (assembly GCA_900553545.1). GTDB lineage: Bacteria > Bacillota > Clostridia > Oscillospirales > Oscillospiraceae > CAG-170. The sequence continues at coordinate 1,676 of USDP01000103.1, forward strand.
CAGCGTGAGTGCCGCTCGCAGCTCCGCTCCGTCCCCGCTGGGCGACGCGCTGCCCTCCGGGCGCAGTGCCGCTGACGCCCGGCAGACGGCCCCGCACTCTGCCGGCAGCTCTGTCTCGGCACGCGCCGCGCCGGAAAGCCCCTGCATCATACCCTCCGCGTCCAGCCCCAGTACCCGGACATTGACCGGAACCGTCACGCGGACGCCCTGCTCCACCGGCTCCGTGCGCGGGAAGTCGACGAACACCGCGCTGTCGATCACGCTTCGCAGCGGCTCGCCGCGCAGCGTGTCCCGCAGCGCCAGCTGCTGCACCTGACGGTCAAGCTGGCAGTCGAACGTAAACTCTTTCCATTCCGCCTGCAGCGTCCCGTGGGTCGCGAAGGCGTCCTCGCAGAACGGCAGCGTCACCGTCTTCGTCACAAGGCACTGCGCCAGCAGCCCCGCGCTGACCGCCATCGTGCCGCCCTCCGTCGGGAGCTCCGCGTCGCAGCTCGTCACCGCCATGCACAGCCGCAGCTGTTCTTCGTCATAATCTCCGGCCAGCTGACAATACTGCGAGAAGGGGAAGGTCTGCGACACTGCGCAGATGCTCCCATCCGTGGCCTGATAGAGAATCCGAATTTCCGCACTGCCCTTGAACACGGCCTTGCTGCCGACGATGCGCCGCTCGGTGATTTCCGGGACTGTGCTCACGCAGAGGATTGTCTCCGGCGTGGGCTGACCGGCTGGCAGCGTCAGCTCGTCGCTCACGAGGAAGCGCTTTTCCGCCGTCTCCGCCGGGAGCGGCAGGGGATAGTTCCGGCAGCGCAGCTGAAGCTCCGGCGGCGTCTGCTTCAGCAGCGGCAGCTCGATCCGGTCTGCGGCAAAACCCATGATCTGCGCGCCGACCTCCGCACGGAAGAGGATCTTTCGCGAGTTGACGAGCCGCGCGTCCGCCGCGAGGACGCGGCAGTCCATCAGGATCTGCGTGTCGTCCTTCGCTGCCGGATGCTCGAGGCGCAGCGTGAAGGGGAGCCACGCCGTCAGCGCCCGCGGCGCGCCGTCTGCCTCCGTCAGATAGACCGCCCCGGCCTGTATGCCGCCGGTAAGTTCAATCGCGCCGCTGCGGCATTCACGGCTCCGCACGACCGCCTGCGCTCCGCAGTAGACCACACGCGCCGCGTCCGGCGAGGCGTCCGGAACGATGACTTCCAGCGTCTGCTCCTGACGGCAGACGCCCTCTATGCTTTGCCGCAGATAGTCTGTGGTTCTGGTTTCAAACTCAAGCTCCATTGTCGTTCACTCCTTGTCACTTGCTATGGGATATATATGCGGCAGGGGACAAGGTTATGATGCTATCTGCAATCGGTGAGCAAAAATCCGAGCACAATCAGTGCCGCCGCCACGAGCACCCGCAAAAACCATCCGCCGAACAGAAATGAAATCAGCAGTCCGATCCCGATGCCGAGCACGAGAAAGCCGATTTTCGACGTTTTATGACACATCGTCACCACCTCAGTGCAGTCTATGCGCGCAGGCAGAAGAACTTGCTGCAAAAATAACCATTTACAGAAGCAGTGGAATACGATATAATCTTACCGAATAGAGGGATGCAGAATATGCAAAACGAAGAGCTGCTGACCGTCCGGGACATTCTGGACGACGATTACGGCTGCGAGGAGCTTCCGCTGGGGGCCGAGCCGATGGTGACGGTGATCTTGACCGACGACCACGGCGCGGAGCGGAGCTTGCGCCTCGCGGACAGCCAGACGCGCACATGGCGGCCGGGAGACCGGATCACGCTGGGCGAGGACGGCGTCCCGCTGCGGGCCGGTACGGAATCACATGGAGGAACCTGAAACTTATGCGCTACGCCGATTCACTCATCACCGACATCCGAAAACAGGTCTTTACCGAGGTGGCCCGAATGGCCTACTCCGGAGACTATACCCAGATGGAGGATATTCCTTATAAAATCGTCCCCGGCGTCAACCCGCGCCACCGCGAGTCCGTTTTTCTCGAGCGGGCCATCGCGGGCGAGCGGGTGCGGCTGGCAATGGGACTGTCGCTCCAGCCCGTGCAGCAGCGGACGATGCTGAGCGAGGGCATGGGTCACGCGGCCATTGCCGAGCAGTACTATGAGCCGCCGCTCGTCAACATCATTCCCTACGCCTGCCACGCCTGTCCCACGAAACGGTATCAGGCGACAGGACTCTGCCAGGGCTGTCTTGCCGCGTCGTGTCAGCGCGTCTGTCCCAAGGGCGCGATTGACTTCGTCAACGGCAAGAGCCGCATCGATCAGGAAAAGTGCATCAAATGCGGCAAATGCGCCGCGTCCTGCCCGTATCACGCGATCGTAATGATCGAACGGCCCTGTCAGGCCGCATGCGGGATGGACGCCATCGGCGTAGACGAATACGGCAAGGCGTGTATCGATTATGACCGCTGCGTGGCCTGCGGCCAGTGCCTCGTCAGCTGCCCATTCGGCGCGATCGTCGACAAGAGTCAGATCTATCAGGTCGTCCGTTCCATTTTGGAGGGCAACGAGGTCATCGCCATCGTCGCGCCGTCGTTCGCCGGGCAGTTCGGCAAGAATGTCACGGCGGCGAAGTTCGTCGCGGCGATGAAGGCGCTGGGCTTCTCGGCGGTCGAAGAGGTTGCCGTCGGCGCGGATATCTGCGCGGTCGAGGAAGCACGGGACTATCTGGAAAAGGTCCCGGCGGAAAACCGTTTCCTTGCGACATCGTGCTGCCCGTCGTGGCGGATGATGGCGCGGCGGCTGTTCCCGAAGGAGTCCGGCAACATCTCCATGACCTACACGCCGATGGTCTACACGGCGCGGATGGTGAAGGAGCAGCATCCGGGCTGCAAGGTCGTCTTTGTCGGGCCGTGCGCGGCGAAAAAGCTCGAGGCCATGCAGGAAGAGCTGCGCAATGACGTCGATTTCGTCCTGACATACGAAGAACTGATGGGTATTTTCGAGGCGAAGGACGTCGACCTTGAGACGATCGAGCCGGACGAAGAGCTGAAAAACGGCACGGGCCTTGGCCGCGGCTTCGCAGCGGCGGGCGGCGTGGCCCTCGCGGTGGAGGATGTGATCCGGAAGCTGCGGCCCGATGCGGAGGTCAAGATCCAGCGAGCCGACGGGCTGCGCGAATGCCGCAAGCTGCTGACGCTGGCCCGCGCGGGCAAGCTGGACGGCTATCTGCTCGAGGGCATGGCGTGCCCCGGCGGCTGCATCGCGGGCGCAGGTACGATCATCGCACCGGAGCAGGCGGCCAAAAAGCTGAAGGAGCATATCGCGCAGGCGGACGTGACGTCCTGCGCGGATAGTCCGTTCCGCGCAGAACTGGAAAAATAAAACCCTGCTCCGCGCGCTGCGGGGCGGGATTTTGCGGGGCCGGAGGCGTTTCGCACAGCCCTGCCTGCACGGAAGGGAGGGCTTGCCGCATGACCGCTCCGGAACGGATCCTGACATACATCCAGAAGACCTATCAGCCGGAAGCCGTCGTGGTATACGGCTCCTTTGCCGACGGCAGCGCGGGCGCGGGCAGCGATTTTGATGCGCTCGTCATTGCAGGCAGCCGGGCGTGCCATGACGCCTCCGAAATAGACGGCGTGACGCTCGACGTGTTTGTATATCCGGCGGCAACATTTTGTGCGGACTATGATCCGGAGGACTTTGTGCAGATTTTTGACGGGAAAATCCTTCTGGATCGATGCGGCACAGCTGCGCAGCTGCAAAAGCGGGTTTTGGACTATCTCGCAGAGCGTCCGAAAAAGTCCGATGAGGAGCTCCGGCAGGCGCTGGACTGGTGTGGGAAGATGCTCGCGCGAACGCAGCGCGACGACGCCGAGGGCGCCTACCGCTGGCATTGGCTCCTGATAGACAGTCTGGAGATCTATTTTGACCTGCATGGGCTGCCGTACTACGGCCCCAAGAAGGCACTGCGCACCATGGAGCAGACCGATCCGGAGGCATTTTCCCTCTATTCCAAGGCGCTGAATTCGATGAACCGGGACGCGCTTTCGGCATGGATTGCCTGCCTGCAGCCCGGCATCTGACGACCATAGCGTCGCTTGACAAGCGCACACATGGGTTTCCGGGGTCTAGGGTGTATCTGAAAACTCCCAACGCACCCGGACAGCGGGCCTTTTCACGCCGCGCCGCGTCATTTTTTCTTGAAATACGTCAGTATTCCTGCAGAAAAATGTCTTGCTCAGCGCA
>USDP01000104.1 GCA_900553545.1 uncultured Eubacteriales bacterium
CAATCCCTCCGTCACGGCTGCGCCGTGCCACCTCCCTTTACACAAGGGAGGCTTTGGCGCGGTGCAATGATTCAGCTTCGCTTGAATTGGCGCTCGAGCTGGGATTTGGTCAGCTCGATGCAGACGGGGCGGCCGTGCGGGCAATATTTGATATCCGTGCGGGACAGGATCTCGCCCACAAGATGCGCGGCCTCTGCGCCCTCGGTGTGCCAGCCGGCCTTGATGGCCGCCTTGCACGCGATGGTGTGCAGCAGGTTGTCCCGCAGCGTCTCCGGCGCGAGCGTCTTCCCGGCGAGCAAATCTGCGGCAAGCTCTTGCAGGAGAGACACGGCGTCCTTCTCGTCCACGTCGCACGGGATCTGGCGGATGAGCACGTCCCCGTCGCCGAAATCGGCGACCTCAAAGCCGCATTTGCCCAGGATCTCCGTGTTTTCCAGCACAGTTGCCGCTTCTTCGCGCGTCAGCTCCGCCGAGACGGGAGCCATCAGCTCCTGTGAGACGATCGGGTGATCCTCCGCCTTGAGCTTTTCAAAGAGGATGCGTTCGTGCGCGGCGTGCTTGTCGATGAACAGGACGCTCTCGCCCTGCTCTGCGATCAGATAGCTGTCGAACGCTTCGCCGATCAGGCGGAACGTCTGCTCCGGCAGGTCGAGCGCCAGCTGCTCCGGCTCCGCCGGGGTGGGAATGGGTTCTTTTGGGATGGCCGCCGGTTCCGGTTCGGCCTTTGCGGCGGGCTTGACCGGTGCGACGACCGGCTCCGGCTGCGGCGGCGCGATGGGGGAGGGGGCTTTCTCAACGGGAGGCATCGCCGGTTCGACCGGCTTTGGCGTCCGCGTCGGATACTGCACCTGTGAGGCCAGCACGGTGCGCGGCTGCGCACCGGCCTGCCGCCGGTATTCGCCCGCCTGCATCGTCTGATAGAAATTCGGGTTCACCGCCGGTCTTGCCGCGGGCCGCTCCGCCGGTCTCGCCGTCTGCTGCGGCGCGGCGGGCTGTGCATCCGGGGCAGGGGACTTCGGCATCTGCATCGCGACGCGCCCAGAGGCATTCGAGAGCGTCGAGAGCGCGGCATAGTGTACCGCGTCGAACACGGCGCGTTCGTTCAGAAATTTGACCTCTGTCTTCGCCGGGTGGACGTTCACGTCCACGGCCTCGAGCGGCATTTGCAGCTCCAGCACGCAGGCCGGGAAGCGGCCGGTCATCATCTGGTTCCGATACGCCTCTTCCAGCGCCGCAGACAGCAGCCGCGAGCGGATGAAGCGCCCGTTCAGGAAGAAATATTGCAGCGCGCGGTTGCCGCGCGTGGCAGTTGGCTTTGTGATGTAGCCTGTCACATGGAATTTTTCCCACGTGCCGTTCACGGCCAGCATATTCTTCGCCAGTTCCCGGCCGAACACCGTATAGATCGCGGCGAGCCGTTCGCCGTCGCCGCTGGTCTGGAGCTGCGTTTCGCCGTCGCGGATGAGGCGGAACGAAATTTCCGGGTGTGCCAGCGCCTGCTGCTGCACCACCGCCGCGATGGCTGAGGACTCGGCAGAGTCGGATTTCATAAATTTCATCCGCGCGGGCGTGTTGAAAAAGAGGTCGCGCACGAGGATGGTCGTGCCCTGCGGGCAGCCCGCGGGCTGCTGCGACGTGACGACGCCGCCCTCGAGATGCAGGCTCACGCCCTCGGCCTCCGCCGTTTTCGTCAGCAAATCGATCCGGCTGACGGACGAGATTGCCGCGAGGGCCTCGCCCCGGAAGCCGAGCGTCCCGATGGCCGCGAGATCCTCTTTGGTGCGGATCTTGCTGGTCGCGTGGCGCAGGAACGCGGTCGGCGCGTCCTCCGGCGCGATGCCGCAGCCGTTGTCGGTCACGCGCAGGAACGTCATCCCGCCGTTCTGGACTTCTACGGTGATCTGCGTCGCACCGGCGTCCACAGCGTTTTCCACCAGCTCCTTCACGGCGGACGCGGGCCGCTCGACGACCTCGCCCGCGGCGATCAGATCGGCCACGTGCCGATCCAGCTGTATGATATGCGGCATGGTACGTCCTCCTTTCAGGAAAGCGTCAGGACCCCGACCGACATCGCGTTGATCAGCGCGTGCAGCGTGATGGGCGCCCAGATCGTGGACGATTTTTCATAGAGCCATCCCAGCGCGACGGCGGCGGGAACATACGGCACACAGCTCAGCAGCACCGATCCCGCAGGGTACAGCGCGAAATACTGCCAGTTGTGCATGAAAACGAACAGGAAACAGGAGACGATGTACGCCAGCCACCGCGACGTGCGGTGCAGCGAGCCGAAGACCAGCCCGCGGACGAGCGTCTCCTCGATGATCGGGGCCAGAATGATCGTCACGAACGACATGGCTCGCCGGTCGGCCAGCACCAGCTCGCCCACTGTCTCATTATTATAGATGGTATACCCCGGCGCGAGCTTGTCCAGCGCGAAGCGCACGGCCCACGTCGCGGCGTAGTAGAGCACGAAGCCGAGAATGATGGCCTGCACGAAATTCCAGAAGCCCGGCCCGAAGAACCGCTGCCGCAGGAAATCGTGGAAGATGATGAGCACCACGGCCAGATTGACCGCGAAATAGATCAGGTTGACCGTCAGCATGCTCGGGTGCAGGCCGAGCAGCGCCGCGACATATTGAATCAGATAACTCAGCAGAAACAGGTAAAACGGCAGATAGCACCAGCCCGCGATCGTCGCCGCGCGGCTGAGTCCATAGCCGAGAGAAGGTTTTTTTGCCATGGAACGCTCCTTACAACATTTGCTTGAGCTGGTAGAGCACGTTCATCGCCTCGATCGGCGTCAGCGTCTCCACGTTCACGCGCTCGAGCGCCTCGCGCAGCGCGTCTGTGTGCAGGTCGAGCATCGAGACCTGATCGTCCGCCGGGCCGTTCGGCCCGGACGCGCGCTGCGGCGCGCCGCTCTCCAATTCCTTCAGAAGCGCCCGCGCCCGCACGATTACCCGCTCCGGCAGGCCCGCCATCTTTGCGACCTCGACGCCGTAGCTGTCGTCTGCCGCGCCGGGGACGATCTTGCGGAGGAAGATCATCTCGTCCTTGCGCTTTTTCACCGCGATGTTGAAGTTCTTCACGCCCGGCAGCTCCTGCTCGATGTCGGTCAGCTCGTGATAGTGCGTCGCGAAGAGCGTTTTCGCACCGAGCTTTTTCCGGTCGGCGCAGTATTCGAGCACCGCGCGCGCAATGGCCATCCCGTCAAACGTCGAGGTACCGCGGCCGATCTCGTCCAGAATGAGCAGGGAATTCGGCGTTGCGTTTTTCAGAATGTCGGCGACCTCGTTCATCTCGACCATGAACGTCGACTGGCCGGACGCCAGATCGTCCGACGCGCCGATGCGCGTGAACAGCTTGTCCACGATGCCGATGCGCGCCGCGCTCGCGGGGACGAAGCTGCCCATCTGGGCCATCAGCACGATCAGCGCGACCTGGCGCATGTAGGTCGATTTGCCGGCCATGTTCGGGCCGGTGATGATCGCGACGCGTCCGCCCTCCGGGCTGAGGTTCGTGTCGTTCGGCACGAAGAGGGAATCCTTGAGCACCTGCTCCACGACCGGGTGCCGCCCTGCCGTGATCTGCACCTCGCCGGAAAGATCAATTTCCGGCTTGCAGTAGTGATTATTCACGGCGACGGAGGCCAGCGAGCAGAGCACGTCGACCGCCGCGACGGCCTGCGCTGTCTGCTGGACGCGCTGTGCCTGTGACGCGACGAAGTTCCGCAGCTCGCAGAACAGGTCGTATTCCAGCGCGGCCAGCCGGTCTTTTGCGGTTAAAATCGTATTTTCCAATTCCTTCAGCTCTTCGGTGATGTACCGTTCGCCGGTGGAGAGCGTCTGTTTGCGGATGTAGGTGTCGGGCACCAGGTCGACCTGGCCCTTCGCCACCTCGATGTAATAGCCGAACACACGATTATAGCCGACGCGGAGGTTGCGGATGCCGGTTTTCTCCTTCTCATCGGCCTCGATTTTTGCGAGCATGTCCTTTCCGCCGGACTGCACGGCGCGGAGCCGGTCGACCTCCTCGTTCGCGCCCGCGCGGATCATGCCGCCCTCGCGCACGAGCAGCGGCGGCTCGTCCACGATCGTGGAGAGGATGCGCTCCGTGATGTCCTCCAGCGTATCAAGCTGATCGCGCAGCACCGCAAGCAGCGAGGCGTCCATCTCGCCGAGCAGCTTCCGAATCTCGGGCAGCGCCTGCGCGCCCTGCGCCAGCGAGGCAAGATCGCGGCAGGAGCACGCGCCGGTCGCGATGCGGGTCATGGCCCGCTCGAAATCCGTCACGTCGCGCAGGCTCAGCGCAAGCTCTTCACGCTCGATGGTCTTGCGCGTCAGCTCTTCCACGGCAGAAAGCCGCTTCGTGATCTGCGCGGGGGAGAGCAGGGGACGCTCCATCCAGCTGCGCAGCAGACGGCCGCCCATGGCCGTCCGCGTCTGGTCGAGCACCCAGAGCAGGCTCCCGCGCTTTTCCTTCGAGCGCATCGTCTGCGTCAGCTCCAGATTCCGCCGCGCCGCGAGGTCGAGCCCCATGAACCGCCCCGCCATATAGAGGTCGAGCTGCCGGATGTGCGGCAGGTCGTTCTTCTGTAAATTTTTCAGCGTCTCCAGCAGTGCGCCCGCCGCGCGGATGGCGCAGGGCATCGGTTCCAGCGATTCCTGCGCGCCGAACTGCGCGTCAAGCGCAGCCGCGCAGCGCGCAAGGTCAAACTGCGCATCGGTGCCGCGGTTGACGCAGGCGCCGAGCCGCTGGCGGAGCACCGCATTGACGGGTTCGCTTTCCGTGGCCTCGCCGCCGAGCAGAGCCTCGGCGGGCAGAAAGCTCCCGAGTTCGTTGCAGGCGGATTCGGCCCAGTCTTCGCCGCTCGTCTGCGTGACGTGGAACGCGCCGGTCGACACGTCGCAGAACGCGAGGCCGCACACGCCGTCCTCGGTGAAGAGGCAGGCATAATAGTTGTTCTGCGACTCTGTCAGCATGGAGCTTTCTGTGACGGAGCCGGGCGTCACGATGCGGATGACATCCCGCTTTACCAGCCCCTTGGCCAGCGCGGGATCTTCCATCTGTTCGCAGATCGCGACCTTATAGCCCTTTGCGACGAGGCGCGCGATGTAGCTCTCCGATGAGTGATAGGGCACGCCGCACATCGGCGTCTTTTCCTCGGCGGATTTGCCCTTCGCGTGGTCGCGCGTGGTGAGCGTTAGGTCCAGTTCGCGGGACGCGACGCGCGCGTCGTCCTCGAACATTTCATAGAAATCCCCGAGGCGGAAAAACAGGAGGCAATCGGGGTTCTGCTCCTTGACGGCGCGGTATTGCTGCATCATGGGCGTCAGTTCTGCCATAAGAGATCCCTTCCTTTTTTTGTCTATCGTTCGGTCATTCGGCCAGCTCGCCGACGAGGCTCCATGTCGTGCAGCCCGTGATCTTCGCGTGGACGAACTGGCCGATCAGCTCATCTCCGCCGTGCATGCGCACGAGCCGCCCGCCCTCGGTCCGGGCCGTCAGCTGGTCGCCGTCCTTCCCGTCCACGAGGACGAGCATCGTCTTGCCGATGTAGTTCTGGTGAATTTCGAGCGAAATGCGGTTCTGCACCTCGCAGAGCCGGTCAAAGCGCCGGTTCTTCTCCTCCTTTGGCGTGGGGTCTTCCATCTTCGCAGCGGGCGTTCCGCCGCGCGGGGAGAAGATGAACGTAAACAGCGCGTCATAGCGCACATGCTCGATCAGCTTGATCGTATCCTCAAATTCTTCCTCCGTCTCGCCGGGGAAGCCGACGATCACGTCGCTCGTCAGGACCAGATCGGGCATCAGGGCGCGGCTATAGTGGACAAGCTCGAGATACTGCGCCGAGTCGTAGTGCCGGTTCATCGCCTTGAGCCCCC
>USDP01000105.1 GCA_900553545.1 uncultured Eubacteriales bacterium
GATTGAAACCGTTCTTTTCTTTCTGGCAGAGAAAGAAAAGAACGGTTTCAAAAAGCCCTCAGCTCTCTGGCAGCTTCCGCTCCGGGAGATCCCCGATGACCCAGCCCTGCGGCTTCTTACACACCGGGCAGACCTTCCATGCCTCCTCGGCCAGCACGATATGGCCGCAGTTCGCACAGCGCCAGACGATGGGCTTCCCCTTTTTATAGAGCGTGCCGGTCTGCATCTGGCTGTACGCCTCGCGGAACACGTCGCGGTGCAGCCCCTCGATCTTCGCGATCTGCTCCCAGAGCGCCGCAACATCCGGGAACCCTTCCTCTCTGGCCGCGGCGGCGAACGCCGGATAGACATCCAGGAACTCCTGTTCCTCGCTGTGCGCGGCCTCGTAGAGGTTCTCCATCGTCACGCCGTGCGTAAACGGATAGCCCGCCGCAACGTCGATATTCTCAATCGGCTGCTTCCCGTGCTGCTGCAGCTTCTCCAAAAACTGCTCCGCATGGGCCAGTTCATTGGCCGCCGTCTGGTCAAAGATGCGCGCCAGATACTCCCATCCCTCCGTCCGCGCCGTCGCGGCGTAAAGGGCGTAGCGCGTGCGCGCCTGTGATTCCCCGGCGAACGATCGGGCCAGATTCTGACAGGTCTTCGTGTCCATAAACTCCATTGTGTCATCCATCCTTTCGCCGGTAGTATCTGCAAAACCGGAAAAAGTATGACCGCTTGACAGCCTTTGTATAATAGAATCAGATGAAAACACGAGCTTTCCAAAGGAATTTTTGCAATGAAACAACGATTTTTTTCCATCCTTCTGGCGCTGGCGCTGCTGCTTTCCGGCTGCGCCGCACAAAAAAGCGAACCATCCGCCGACATCCTCGCCACGACCGCGCCTGTCGCGCAGATCGTGGGGGCCATCACGGCTGGAACGGATCTGACCGTCGCAACGCTCATTTCCGAGCCAGTCTCTTGTGTCCACGACTATGCCCTCTCCGTCGATCAGATGCGCGCCGTCGAGCAGGCGAAGCTCATCGTTATCAGCGGCGCAGGACTCGAAGAATTTATGGGCGACACTCTTGCCTCCTGCGACGTTGTCATCGACGCCTCCGAAGGTCTGGCGCTCCTGCCCGGCGAGGAGGGCGAATCCGACCCGCACACCTGGCTCGCGCCGGAGAACATGATCGCCATGACCCACACCGTCGAGACCGCGCTCGCCGCGGAATATCCGCAGCACGCCGCCCTGTTCGCGGAAAACGCGGACATCTGGTGCGAAAAACTGGACGAGCTGCAGTCCTACGGCGAGCAGCATCTTGCCGATCTCTCCTGCCGCAGGCTCGTCACCTTCCACGACGGCTTTGCCTACTTTGCCAAGGCTTTTGATCTGGAAATCGCTGCCTCGATGGAAATTGAAGCGGGAAGCGAACCCTCTGCCCGTGAGCTTGAGGAGATCATTTCCCTCCTGCAAGATCAGAACATCCCCGCCGTTTTCACCGAGATCAACGGCACGGCAGACGCCGCGGAGCTTGTCGCGCGTGAGACGGGCTGCGCCGTCTTCTCGCTGGACACTGCCATCAGCAGCGTCAACTACCTCTCCGCCATGACCCAGAATATCGACACCATAAAGGAAGCATTGGGATGATACCATTCAAACACCCGAACGGCGGCGACTGCGAACACGCCTGCTGCCTGAAAATCGAACATTTATCTGTCAAATTTGGCGGCGAGGCCGCGCTGGACGACGTCAATCTGCACATGCACTGTGGGCAGATGGTCGCCCTCATTGGACCGAACGGCGCGGGCAAATCCACGCTCATCCGCGCCATCCTCGGCCAGCGGGAATACGAGGGCAAGATCACGTTCCACTCCGCCGATGGCCGCGAGGAAAAGCTCCGCATCGGCTATGTCCCGCAGAGCCCCACGTTCGACCCGGCCGACGCGGTCAGCGTCATGGACCTGTTCACCTGCTGCATCTTCAAGCGCCCGGCTTTCCTGCGCCCGACGCGCGCAATGCGCGAAAAAGTGATCGAGTGCCTCACGCGCGTCCACGGCGAGGGCCTGATTGACAAGCGCGTCGGCACGCTCTCCGGCGGCGAGCTTCAGCGCGTACTGCTCGCCCTCGCGCTCGAACCGATGCCGAATATTCTGATCCTGGACGAGCCGCTCTCCGGCGTCGACGTCGAGGGTATGGAGCTGCTGATGCAGATGCTCGACGAGATCCGCAAAAAATACGACCTCTCCATTCTCATGACCACGCACGATTTTTCGATGCTGCCGCGCTATTGCGACCGGGTCGTGCTGCTCGCGGGCGGAAAGCTCATCAAGAAAGGAACTCCGCTGGACGTACTGAACTCGGACGAGTTCGCCCGCGCGTTCCACATGGGAGGTGGCGCGGAATGAGTCTCTGGTATGCCCTCTGCGACGCGCTTGGCGCAGAGTTTTTGTCGATGAACTTCATGAGAAACGCGCTGCTCGCCGTCATCGTCATGGCGCCGCTCTTCGGCCTGCTGTCCACGATGATCGTCACGGGCAAGATGAGCTTTTTCTCCGACGCGCTCGGCCATTCCGGCTTCACAGGCATCGCCATCGGCGTGCTCTGCGGCGCGGCGCTGCCGATCTGGTGGGCTGTCGGGCTGGCGGTGGCGTTCGCGCTGCTGTTCTCGTTCGTGCGCAGCCGGTCGAGCCAGTCGGCGGACACGATCATCGGCGTCTTTTCGTCCACAGCAGTCGCCCTCGGCATCTTCATCGCCACGATGGGCGGCGGGAGCTTTACCAAATTCAATAAATACCTGATCGGCGACATTCTCTCCGTCACGCCCGGCGAGATCGGCGCGCTCGCGCTCGTGCTGCTGGCGGTCGCGGCCCTCTGGGTGCTCTGCTCCAATCAGCTGATCCTGACGGCCATCCATCCACAGCTGGCCTCCTCGCGCGGCGTGAAGACCGCGCGGAACGAGACGCTTTTCACGGTCGTCATTGCCGTCGTCGTCACGCTCGCGATGAGCTGGGTGGGCCTCATGGTCATCAACTCGCTGCTCGTCCTCCCGGCGGCCTCGGCGCGCAACGTCGCGAAAAATGTCCGGCAGTATCACCTGTTTTCCGTGCTCGGCGCCCTTCTTGCCTCGGTCGCGGGATTGATCCTCGCCTATTACCTTGGCTGCTCGGCAGGCGCGACGATCGCGCTGCTGCTCGCGCTCTTCTTCGCCGTGACGTTTGCCCTTCGCCGTACCCGCGCCTGATCAAACGGTATCTAAGGCCCCCTCTACTTAAAAGGGGCCTTTTCCGCTGCGGCGAGGATTGGGCAAACAGAGCCTTTTGCCCCTACAACAAAATTCCAGAACACAGCAAACCCCCGGCCCGCGATGCAGGCCGGGGGTTCATATTTCTTTCAATCTTCTTTCAGCAGCATTGTGGCCTTGTCGTAGATGTCCGTGATCTCCTTGGCCGGGGCCTTGTCGAGCAGCGTCGCAACCACGGCACACAGCATACCCGCGATGAAGCCGGGCAGCAGCTCATAGATGCCCGTCGAGGCCGACAGGAAGCTGTACCACAGTACATCGACCAGCGCACCGCCGACCACGCCCGCGATCGCACCGCGGTACGTGAAGCGCCGCCAGAACAGCGACAGGATGACGACCGGGCCGAACGCCGAGCCGAAGCCGCCCCAGGCGTTCTCCACCATGTTCATGATGGCCTGTGCGCCTTCGCCCTTGTTCGTCGCAATGATGTAGGCCACCACCGCAACCACCAGCACGACCACACGCCCGACCCAGAGGATCTCCTTGTCCGAGGCGTTCTTGCGGAACGCAGGCTTGTAGATGTCCGACGTGAACGAGCTGGACGCGACCAGCAGCTGGCTGTCCGCCGTGGACATGGACGCCGCCATGATCGCCGCGAGCAGCACGCCAGCGATGAAAGCCGGGAACAGCCGCCGTGCCAGCGTGATGAAGATGGTCTTCTGCATCCCGTTTGCCAGCAGCTCCTCCGCCACCAGCATCCGCCCGAAATACGCGATCAGGCACACGGAGCCGAGCGACAGCACAACCCAGATGATGGCGACCGTCGCGCTCTTTTTCACCATCGACGCCTTTTCGATTGACATGAAGCGCACGATGATGTGCGGCATGCCGAAATAGCCGAGGCCCCACGCGAGGCCGGAGGCGATATCCTTCCAGCTGGCCGTGAACAGGCTGCTGCCGAAGGCATATTCCGTGCCGTCATTGCCGACGATGACCTTCGAGAGCAGGCCGGTGTCCAGCTGCTCGGTCGCCACAATCATGATCGGAATGGCCAGCACGGCCACCAGCATCAGCAGGCCTTGGAAAAAGTCCGTCCAGCACACGGCCTTGAAGCCGCCAAGGAACGTGTAGAGGATCATGATCGCCGCGAAGATCAGCATTGCCGTCTGATTCGAAAGGCTGGGGAAGACCGTCGTGAACACCGTCGCGCCGGAGACGAACGCTGACGCCACATAGATCGTGAAGCACACGAGGAAGATGACCGCGCAGATGATCTGCAAGGCAAGGCTCTTGGTCGCGAAGCGGTTCGAGAGGTACTGCGGAAGCGTGATGGAGTCCTTCGCCGCCTCGGAGAAGCAGCGCAGCCGCCGCGCGACCAGGATCCAGTTCAGGGCCGTGCCGATGGCGAGTCCGATGCCGATCCAGATCTGGCCAAAGCCGAAGGCCAGGATGCTGCCCGGCAGGCCCATCAGCAGCCACGCCGACATGTCAGACGCCTGCGCGCTCATCGCCGTGACCCACGGACCCATGCTGCGCCCGCCGAGGAAATATTCCTTTTCGCCCGCGCCGCGCTCTTTGAAGAAGAAAAAGACGCCGATGCCGAGCATCAGGATAAAATACAATACAAATGCCAATACTTCGCCGTTGTCCATGATGCGATACACTCCCAAAAAATTCTGGCGTTATCTTAACACAACAGAAACTAGACCGCAATGCAGAACGGAGTATAGACTATAGTCTATACTCCGTTCTGCATATTGTTGAAAATCTGTTATATCTTAACGAAAATTTTACCGTACAAATTCCGTACTTTTTTCAGCACGATTTCCAGACAGAAAAGATTTATTTTTTCTGAAAGGCTGCGAGCAGCATCGGCATCGTGCGCTCGGCGTAGGATTTCAGCGAATAGTCGCCGTTGCAGATGCACCAGTCGTACATCAGCCCGCGCTCGAGGAGCGCGTAGAGCTTCGACAGCTCATTCACCGTCACGTCGTCACGGATCTGCCCGCGCTGCTGCCCCTCGGCGAAGATCGTCCGCAGCACGCGATAGTAGACCCTGCTGTGGTCGAGTAGGTGCCGCTCGCCCTTTGTGATGAGCTGTGAGGAAAACAGCCGCGCCAGTAGCTCCAGCGAGACTGTGTCCTCGATGAAGCCGAACAGCTCCCGCGTCAGATACGCCAGCTTCTCCAAACTGCCCATCTCCACCGGGATGCCGGGCCAGAGTTCCTCATACTTCTCGTCGAACAGAATCGACAATGAGCTGAGCAGCGCGTCCTTCCCGTCAAAATAGTGGTAGAACGAACCCTTTGACGTCCCCGATTCCTCCACGATGTCGTCCACCGTCGTGTTGTCGTACCCCTGCTCGTAGAACAGCCGCCAAGCGGCGGAGACGATCTTCTTCTTTGTCGTTTTTGTTCTCTTGCCGCCCATGGCGCACCTTCTTTCAGAATCGCTTCCGGATTTCTGCCGCACCGCGCTCCAAAACCGCATCCGCATCGCTGCCGAGCGCCTCACGCAGCCAGTGCTGCTCGTCCAGCCCGCCTTTGCCGTGCGGCACGGCCCAAGCGCCCGCGTCGCTCCCCGGCGCGAGATATGCGCCCAGCGCCGCCGCCTTGGCGGCGGCGGCCTC
>USDP01000106.1 GCA_900553545.1 uncultured Eubacteriales bacterium
CCGCCGCGACAGCCTGCGGGCAACGAAGGTCTATCATGAGCCGCTGATGGCTGCGCCCAATGTAGAATTCTGCTGGAACAGCACCGTCTCCGCGCTGCTGCACGACAGCTGTCTGACGGGGCTTCGGCTAAAAGACGTCAACACCGGTGCGGAGCGGGAGCTTGCCTGTGACGGCGTGTTCATCAGCGTGGGACGCGCCCCGGCGACGGAGCTGTTCCGAAATGAGCTGGCACTGGACAAATCCGGCTACATCATCGCGGATGAATCCACCCGCACCAACCTCCCCGGCGTGTTCGCCGCGGGCGACGTACGCACCAAGGCGCTGCGGCAGGTGGTCACCGCCGTATCGGACGGCGCGGTGGCTGTCCACTATGCAGAGGAATATCTGGCGGAGAATTGGTAAGGGAGGGATATTTTGAGAGCATACAAGGATAAAGAGGAACTCAAAAACGAGATCCATCAGAGCTTTGAAAAGTACATTTCCGAGTTCGATACGATCCCGGAAGCCCTGAAGGATAAAAGAGTGATTGAAGCAGACAGAACCCCGGCAGAAAATCTTGCCTATCAGGTCGGATGGACCACGCTGCTTTTGATCTGGGAGGCTGATGAGCAGCACGGAGTGGAAGTGAAAACACCATCGGAGCAGTTCAAATGGAACCAGCTGGGCGATCTGTACCAATGGTTCACGGATACCTATGCCCATTTGTCCTTGGCGGAATTGAAGGGCAAATTAAATGAAAATATCGCCGCTATCCAGACTATGATCGATTCCATGAGCGAGGAGGAGCTGTTCCAGCCGCACATGAGAAGGTGGGCAGATGACGCCACCAAAACAGCGGTATGGGAGGTTTACAAATTCATCCACGTCAATACGGTTGCTCCTTTCGGAACGTTTCGGACGAAGATTAGAAAATGGAAAAAGGCAGCGCTGTAAATTCAGCCTTTTGCAGAATATGGCGTCCTCCATTCAATCGTTGAAACCAGCGGGAGAAATCGCAGTGATCTGTGATTTCTCCCGCTAAAATATGAAGCCGGATCCTGGGCAGCAGCCTCTTTTCCTTCCTCTTCATTCTGCGGCAGTCCCGTGAATGTTCGTCCTCCGCTCTCCATTCCGGCTGCTGTGCACCGCAGTCAGCTTTCCTTGGAATAGGGAACGCCGAGCTTTGCCGGAACGTTAAAGTTCTTGCGGCAGATCGTCAGGAGGATCGTCAGAATATAGGGCAGCGCAATGATCAGCTCATTCGGGAAGACCGAACTGCCTGAGACCGCCTGAATGTAGATGGACACAGCGTCGGCCAAACCAAAGGCCAGCGTTCCGAGCACAGCGCCCCTCGGGCTCCAGTTGCCCAGAAAGCAGATCGCAAATGCGATCCAGCCGCGGCCGCCGATGATATTGCTCGTAAACATACCAAGGTATCCGACCGTATAGAACGAACCCGCCAGCCCGCTGACAGCGCCTGCGACCAGAACCGTCAGGAAGCGGATCCGGTTGACGTTCAGACCGGCAACGTCGACGGCGACCGGATTTTCACCCGTTGAGCGCAGGGTGAGGCCCAGCGAAGTCCGATAGAGAAGGAAAAGCGCGGCCGGAATCATCAGGTAGGCAAGATAGGTCAGAATATTCTGCGTGAAAAAGACAGGCCCGAGCAGCGGGATCCTGCTCAACAGCGGGATCGCGAGCTTTGGAAGCGTGGCGATCTGCAAGGGCGAGGTCGGAATGCCGAAGATCACACGCTGAAAGAATGCGCAGATACCGGCTGCAAGGATATTGAGCGCCGTGCCGGTGACGACCTGCTGCTGGCGCATATAAACTGTGATCACGCCGTACAGCGCGGCCATCAGAAGCCCACAGCCCATTGCGATGAGCAGGCCCAGTCCGGCGCTCCCCGTCACATAGGTGCCAACGAAGCCGCCCCATGCGCCAAGCAGGAAGATTCCCTCGATGGCGCAGACCATCATGCCGGTTCGCTCAGCAAAGACCTCAGCCAATGCGCCGAGCAGCAGCGGCGTGCTCATCATGATCGCTCTGGTCAGAAGATTTACCATTCTAGCCCCCTGCCTTTCTGATGCGCTTTTTCTGCGCCCGGAATTCCGCGCGGCTGCGGACATAATAGGAGACGATCACACAGACCATTACAATGCCTTCGATCAGGTCAATGATGCTCGCGGGAATACTCAGTCCCGGCAGCCGCCCCATCGTGGTCCCCATAACGTTGAGGAAGCCGAACAGGATCGAGGCAAAAATACAGCCGATGGGATTCCCGTTGGCAAGGATCGCAATGCCGATGCCGAACGAGCCGATCGAGGCATTGAAGTTTTGCAGCAGCATATGCTGCACGCCGTTGATCTCCGTAAAGCCGGCCAGTCCGGCAAGGCCGCCCGCGATCAGAAACGCAATGACAAAGATCGTTCGGCTGCGGATGCCGCCAAGCTCTGCGGCATTACGGTTGTAGCCTACCGCGCGGATGCGGAAGCCCAGCGGCGTTTTGTAAAGCAGGAACCAGACAAACACAGCCGCAAGCGCCGCGATCAGAAAGCCCAGATGGATCCGGGTGCCCGGGACGATCGCGGGCAGGTACGCATTCCGGCTGATGGCGTCGGTCTGCAGGTATTCCGCCTTGGTCTCCTGCAAGACCGTGCGCAGCAGATAGTCCATCAAAGCCTGTACAACATAGGTGGACATCATACTGACAAGAAATTCATTTGCGCCGAATCTGGCCTTTGCCAGACCGATGAGCCCTCCAATGAGAGCGCCTGCGGCAAACGCGCAGGCAAAGGAGCACAGCAGGACGACGGGCGTTGGCGCGTGCTCCCCGATTGCGAGAGAAACCGTAATGGCGGCGATCGAGCCGGCGTAAAACTGGCCCTGCGCACCGATGTTGAACAGATTTGCCTTGTAGGTGAACGCAAAGGCGAGCGAGGTAAAGATCAGCGGCGAGGCCTTGACCAGGATCTCACCAAGCGTATACCGGTCGGAGAAGATCTTCCCCAACGCTTCTGCACACACGGCGAGCGGATCGACCTTCATAAACAGCAGCATGCAGCCACTGATGACCAGCCCGATCAGCACAGCGCCAATGTTGTATGCGAGCATCTGCAGCTTGTCTTTCATGCCTGCGCTCCCTCCTGTTCCTCCGAGATACCGGCCATCAGCAAACCGATCTGCGCGGCGCTGCGGCTGCCGTTTTCATAGATCCCCATCATGCGCCCTTTGTACATGACGGCAACGCGGTCGCACAGGGCGAAGATCTCGCTGAGCTCCGTTGAGATCATCAAAACGGCTTTCCCGCTCTCGCGCTCCTGCAAAATGACTTTGTGGATCCGGTCGACCGCGCCCATATCCAGCCCTCGTGTCGGCTGGTTGAAAACCAGAAGACGGCGGCCGAGATCGACCTCTCGGGCCAGCACGACCTTCTGTTGATTGCCGCCGGATAGGCTCCTTGCAAAATCGCCCGGGCCTCCAGCCTTAACGCGGTGCTCTTGGATCTGCTCGGCGGTAAATGCCTCCAGCGCCTTCCGGTTGATGACGCCGTGCCCGGCCCAGCGAGCCGAAAAGCTGCTTTTCAGGAACATATTCTCCGCCAGCGTCATGTCCATGACCATACCGTCGCGGTAACGATCGACCGGAACGTATCCAAGCCCCGCCTCGATCCGAGCGCGGATGGAGGCATTTGTGATATCCGTTCCATCCAGCAGGATCTGACCTGCGCTTGCCGTGCGGGAGCCTGCGATCAGATCGCATAGCTCGTCCTGTCCGTTGCCGCTGACGCCGGCGACACCGAAGATCTCGCCTGCATGGACTGTAAAGCTGACATGATCCAGAATCGCAGGCGCATGCTTTGGCTGCAGCTGGATCTCCCGCAGTTCCAGAACCGGCTCTGCGCCATCCAGTCTGACCGGCGCCGGGCGGTGCTCCGGCTCGACGTCCTGACCGATCATAAGTCTGGCGAGCAGGCTTTCCGTCGCGTCAGCCTTTTCAAGCGCATCCACGACGATGCCTGCGCGCATGACGACGATCCTATCCGCCGCCTGCATGACCTCTTTCATTTTATGCGTGATAAAGATCACGGAATTTCCCTGCTTTGTGAAATCACGGATAAACTGCATCAGCGTATCCGACTCCTGCGGCGTCAGAACAGCCGTCGGTTCATCCATGATGAGGATCCGCGCGTTCATATACAGCGCCTTGAGGATCTCGACCTTTTGCTGCACGCCGACGGCCAGCTTCCCCACGGGTAGGTCGACCGGGATGTCAAAGCCGTATTTCCGGGCCAGCGCCTCGATTTTCTCATTGCATGCTTTGAGGTTCAGAAGCCCGCGGCTGTTGCCGAGAATGATGTTTTCGGTTGCCGTGTGCGTCGGCACAAGAGAAAAATGCTGCTGGATCATTGCGATGCCGCACGCCATCGCGTCTTTTGGGGAATGGATCTGCTGCGGCACGCCGTCGATGAGGATCTCTCCCTCATCCTTGGCATACAGGCCGTAGAGGATCTTCATGATCGTGCTTTTTCCGGCGCCGTTTTCGCCCAGCAGCGCAACGACCTGTCCGGCGTCGACCGTAAGGCTGACGTCCTTGTTGGCTGCGACCTTGGCAAAATACTTTGAGACATGCCGGATATCAACAACACATGCCATCTCGTTCTCTCCTAACTGCAGGGGGCTGCTGCACACAAATCCCGCAGCAGCCCCCTCTATGGTTTACAAATGTGGAAGCTCAGTCAAACAGCGCCTTCAGATCCACGCTGCCTTCCTTCAGCGCCTTGACAGCCGCGTCGCAGGCGTCCTTTGCCTCCTGCGGGCAGTTTTCCGTGTAGACCGGGAAATAGATGTCCTCAGGTACGCCGACCTCGATCATCTGATTGCCCTTCAGCTTGCCCTCAAGCCACTCGTTGATCGCCCAGACATACATGGTGGCATAATCAAAGTCAACGGAGGCCACGACCGTTTTCGGGTCGATGACCGTCTGATCCGAGGAATAGCCGACCGCCTTAACGCCCTTTTCGATCGCGCCATTGATCACGCCGAGACCAAGCTCGTTGGCATAGGCAAACACAACGTCCGCGCCGTCATCGATCATGCTCTCAGACATCTGCTTGCCAAGAGCAATATCAGACCAGCTGTTGGCATACGCGAGATTGTACGAGGCGTCTGCAATGCCGCGCTCCTTGGCGATGGAAACGGCAGTTTTGCCGTACACCGCCATCAGATCCTGCATGGCCTGATTGGGGTCGCCGCCGATCATAGCAAATTTTCCGGTTTCGGTGATGTAGCCCGCGACGATCGCAGCCAGATAGGAGGCCTCATATTCCTTCGGGAACAGCGGGCAGAGATTTGCCTTATCGCACTTTGCGCCGTTGACGACCATGAACAGCGTGTTGGGATAATTGGCAGCAACGGAGGAGGCAGCCTCGTCAAACTGTGAGCCGGCTGCCATGATGATGTCATAGCCGCGCTCGGCGTACTCGCGGAAGGTGGATTCAAAGTCAGCCTCCTGAACAGCCTCGACGTATTCCATCTTGGTACCCAGCTTTTCATTGCAGGCGACAACGCCGGCATAGTTGGACGCGTTCCAGCCCTGGTCATTGACCTCGCCGGGCAGCAGCAGCACGATCTTGACGGTCTCGGCGGTTTTTGCAGTCTGACCGGCTTCGGTGGCCTGCTTTGCAGCACATCCGGCAAGCAGCGCCATCGTCAGCACGAGTGCAAGGAATATTGCAAGAAACTTC
>USDP01000107.1 GCA_900553545.1 uncultured Eubacteriales bacterium
AGAGGACGATGCCCGTCCCGCTGGACTTGCCGGACTGCGCCGAGGCCGTGATGGAGACGACGCTGCCGATACATTTTTTATAAATTTCCTGCAAACTCAGCGCGCCGTCCGCTTCATCCTCGCTTGCAGGCGTCGCCGGAGCGGCCGGCGACGATTCGATCTCCACGCTGGGCGGATCCTCCGCCGGCTGCGCGGCGAGCGCGCTGCTGGTATCAGCCTCCGGCGTTTCGGCCTGCGCAGGCGTCTCACTCTGCGAGACGGTGTGCGTCTCAGCCGGCTGCGCCTGCCGCGTGCCAAAATAGAGCAGCAGCCCGTTTCCCGTCCGCTGCACGTGGACGTCCGCGAAGAACGTTACATAGACCACGCCGCACGTCAGGATCACCAGCAGCAGGATTGCCACAAACGTCCCAAGCCAGTTGGATCGTCTCCGGCTGCGGCCCCGGCCCATCGGCGTCGGCTGCGGCCTCGGCCGGTCGTTTGGTTCGTTTTCATAAAATACATTGCGGTCATCAATGCTCATGAAGTCATCCTCTTTGCTGCAAAAATCAAAATTGGAAACGTTTCATTTCGTAGAAACGATTTTATCTCAATAGGCATCGTAGGGGCGGGCATTGCCCGCCCCTGATCACCTTTCCGTGGGCAACTACGCGCCGCACGCGATCTTGATGATGGCGGGCAGACAATATTTTACGGATACACCCCAAAAACGGTCTGGCGCTTACCGAACCGTCGGCAGCGTAAAGATAAAATTGGTAATGCCATTCTCGCTCGTGGCCCAGATGTCGCCGCCGTAGGCGCCGACAATGGTCTTTGCAATATACAGCCCGAGGCCCCAGCCTTCGCGGTCGGCAGAGCGGGATTTATCGGCCTTATGGAAGCGGTCGAACAGGAGGGGCAGCTCGTTCGGGTCGATGGTTGGGCCGGAATTCTGCACGGTGACCTTCGCCTTGCCGCCCTCGAGCGTGAGGAAGAGGCCGAGCTTGCCGCCCTGCGGGCAGAACTTGATGGCGTTATCGAGCAGGTTGTAGACGACCTGCGTGATGCCGTCGCGCTCGGCCTTGACCCAGACGGGCCGGTCGGGCAGCTCGACGTCGACGTTCAGGCCCTTGCCGTTGATCTTCTGCTCGAACGTGATGATCACGTCGCTCATCAGCTCGCCGAGGTCGAACCGCGTCATCCGTGATTCTTCAACGCCCATCGCCTGCAGCCGCGAGATGTCCAGCATATTGCGCACGAGGCGGGAAAGCCGCCGTACCTCGCCGGAGACGATCTGCATATAATGCTGCTGCTTCTCCGGCGGGATCGTCCCGTCGAGCATGCCGTCGATATAGCCGCCGATGGTCGTCATCGGGGTCTTCAGTTCGTGCGAGACATTGGCGACAAATTCCTGCCGCCGCCGCTCGGACGATTCGAGCGAATCAACCATCGTATTGAACGCGCGGGCGAGGTCGTTGATCTCGCTCGTATTTTTCGGCGATTCCTCGACGCGCACGCCGAGTTCACCCCGGCCAAAGCGGCGCGCGGCGTCGGCCATCTGGCCGAGCGGACGGACCTGCATCCGCGACAGGAACGACGCGGCCAGCATCGACACGATCAGAACTGCGATCGCCACGTAGAAGAACAGCGTCGACGAACGGAGCATGAAATTCTTCGTCTGCGCCATCGGCGCGGAAACCAACACATAGCCGATCTGCTCGCCGTCGCTTGCGAGCAGCATCTGCCCGGCGAGATAGCGCGGCTCGTCGTAGATGCTGGAGAGGGACGTCTCCTCGTACCAGCTGCCGTCCTTCTGGATCTCGGCCAGCAGCACGGGATCGACGGTCTGCCCGATGTGATCACAGGAGAACTTCTCACAGGAACAAATACGGATCACGCCGTCTGTATCGCAAAGCAGCGCCTCCGCATCGCCGACCTTGGTGAACAGGGACAGGCTGATGTGGAAATCAAAATTGTTCTGCAAATCGCCGACGGAGTCGTATGCCTCGGCCAGCTCGGCCACGGCCTCCGCGTCGCGGATCATGGTCTGCTGGTTCTGCGACTCGATCGTGCCCAGCATCAGGAACCGGAACGACACGCCCGTGATGAGCAGGCACAGCAGGAGCAGCGCCGCGATCATCGCAAACTGCCGGCTGAACGTTGTTTTCATGGTTACAGAACCTCGAATTTATACCCGACGCCCCAGACGGTTTTCAGGCTCCACTGGTCGCTCACGCCCTCGAGCTTTTCGCGCAGGCGCTTGACGTGGACGTCGACGGTGCGGCTGTCGCCGAAATAGTCGAAGCCCCAGACCTCGTCGAGCAGCTGGTTGCGCGTGTAGACACGGTTTGGTGTGGACGCGAGGTGATAGAGCAGCTCCATCTCCTTTGGCGGCGTCTCGACGCGCTTGCCGTCCACGATCAGCTCGAACGAGTCGAGGTCGATGATCAGCTTGTCGAACACGAGGCGGCGCGGCTTCTCCTTGTCGCCGTCGCCCGCCGCGCGGCGGAGCACGGCCTCAATCCGCGCAAGCACCTCTTTCATCTCGAAGGGCTTCGTGATGTAATCGTCCGCGCCCTGCTTCAGGCCGGAGACCTTATCGGTCGTCTCGCCCTTGGCCGTCAGCATGATGACGGGCGTCTGGCTGTCTTGCCGGATGGCGCGGAGCACGCCCCAGCCGTCCACACCCGGCATCATCACGTCCAGCAGCACCAGATCGGGCCGCAGCTTGCGATAGAGGTCGATGCCCTGTGTGCCGTCGGCGGCGATCGTCGCCTGATAGCCCTCTTTTTCCAGATACAGCCGCAGCAGATCTGCGATATTATTGTCGTCCTCGACGATGAGGATGCTTTTCGCCATTTCAAAACTCCCCTTTTGCGGCGCAGCCGCCGCCATTGTTTTTCTCTATTCTATCACACCCAAAAGCGCGTGCATGAACTTTTTGTAAAAAACCGCGTTTGCTGCGCAAAACAGCGGAAATCCGTTTGTCAACCGGCTGCAAATATGATATGATACTTACAATTACTCGTACTGATGGGAGAACGAACCATGGAATATACACCCCGTATGCTGGACGCCGCTCTGACGGCCCGCAGCGCGGCAGCCGCCGGAATGGTGCTGCTGAAAAATGTACAGAACGCCCTGCCGCTGACCGCGGAGGACGGCGAGGCGCTGCCGGTCGCCGTGTTCGGCTCCGGCCAGATCTTCACGCCCTGCTGTGAGGCAGCAATGGACCCGTGGCGCAAGGTCTCTGTGCTGGACGGACTTTGCGCGAGCGACGCCGTCAAGCCGGACGGCCTGCTCAGCCACAAGTACCGCACGTGGGCGCTGGAGCGCCCGGCGGGCGGCGAATATCCGCTCGGCTCTTTAAGCATGGAAGAACTGGCGGGCTGCAACCGCGCGGCCATCGTCGTCATCGCCCGCAGGCCGGAACAGACCGACTGCACGCTGACGGACAGCGAGACGCAGATGCTCCGCAGCGTGACCACCGCGTTTGACCGCACGATCCTCGTCCTCGCGACGCCGGGCTTCGTCGAACTGAACGACGCCGCGATGGCCTGCCCGGCCATCGTCTGGATGGGCATTGCCGGACAGGAGGCGGGTTCTGCCCTGGCCGACGTCCTGACGGCGAAGGCGCTGCCGATGGGCCGCCTGCC
Source organism: uncultured Eubacteriales bacterium (assembly GCA_900553545.1). GTDB lineage: Bacteria > Bacillota > Clostridia > Oscillospirales > Oscillospiraceae > CAG-170. The sequence goes on from USDP01000107.1 coordinate 3,633, forward strand.
GTTCTCCTGGCCCGTCTCGCGGACGGACTTCGACGCGGCGAACGCACAGGCTGACCAGTTTGTCGGCTACCGTTATTTTGATTCCTTCGGCGCGGAGCTGCGCTGGCCGTTCGGTTACGGTCTCGGCTATGGCACGTGCGCACTCGGCAGCGTGAGCGTTGGACTCGATGGCACGGATGTCACCGTCAGTGCCGAGGTGGAGAACATCGGCGAGACCTGGCCGGCCGGGGAGGCCGTGCAGGTTTATATCTCCCGGCCCGATCCCACAGGGGCCCAGCCGGTCTGGCTGCTCGACTGCTTCGCCCGCACGAAGCTGCTCGCCCCCGGCGAGCGTGAGACCGTCCAGCTTCGCTTCCCGGTCACGGAGCTTGCCGCCTACCGCGAGAGCGCCTGTGCCTTTGCGCTGGAAGAGGGATATTACGACGTCCGCGTCGGCTTCCATTCCCGTGGGACATACATTGCCGGTTCGCTCCGTTCGATGCAGCGCGCCATGGTACGGGCCGTCACGCCGCTCCGCCTGGATGCCCCGGAAAGCGGCCGCGTGCGTGACCGCAAAGCCGCATTCACCTATCCCGGCGAGGCCGAGGAACTGACCGCTGCGCACAAGTATGCCATCCGCATCTCCCCGCGCAATCTCCCGAAGCGCAGCCGCAAAAAGGGCCGCGATTTCCAGGGCTGCTACGGCGACAACGAAGTACATACGCTGGACGACGTCCGCGCGGGCCGGTGCAGCGTATTTACGCTGGTCGCCGCAATGGACGACCACAGTCTGCGGCAGCTCGTCGACCAGTTCGGCTTCTGCCCGGCGTCGGTGCCCGGCGCACTGGGCGCATCCGCCGCGCTCGAGCGTTACCGCATCCCGGCGATGCAGCTTGCCGCCGGTTCAGAAGGACTTTGCCTGACAAAAGAGATCCGCGGCGAGGACGATGAGATCATCCGCCGGCAATATACCACGGCCTTTCCGTCGGCCACGCTGCTCGCCGCCGCGTTCTCGCCGGATGTCTGCCGGGCCGTTGGCCGGGCTGTTGGCCGCGAAATGCAGGAATTCGGCATCCATCTCTGGCTGGCCCCGAGCTTGAATCTGCTCGCCGATCCACGCGCCGCAGACGCCGCGGGCCGCTGGTCGGAGGACCCAGTGCTCACCGGCGTTCTGGCCGCTGCGCTGGCCGAGGGCGTTTCGAAGTATGGCGCAGCCGTGCTTCGCCATGGAGATCTGCCGGAAGATGCCGCAATGAGCCAGTCCGCGCTCCGCGACACGTGGCTCCTGCCGTATGAGATCGCGGCGGGCAGCTATCGCGCAGCGCTCATTCCAAGCGGCACGTTCTGCGGCGAAGTCCTCGGCGAGGACAGCCCGCTTGTGCGTTCGTGGATCGTGGACAGCCGCTATCGCGGCATGTTCCTCGCCGACGGGGAGCGCTATGCCTCCGGCCCGCAGCGCATCGACCTTGAACGTTCGGCCATCCGCATTTTGAAATTGATGCTGGACATTCCCAAATAAAAGTTCCGCCCTCTGACGCAGACGCGCCGGAGGGCGGTTTTTTAATTTTCCATCTGACGGCCCAAGAATCCGGCGACGGTCTGCACCAGCTTCTGCTCGGCCTCGGTCAGCGGCGCGTCCTGCTCATCCAGCAGGAGCATCACAGCGCCCATCAGGTCGCCCTCAGCCAAGATCGGCGCAGCCACGCCGAGAAAGTACCGTTCGGAGGCATCCGATGGGTGCAGCCGGGCCTGCCCCGGCTGGTAGCGGTAGATTTTCCGCGACTCCATGAGCCGTTCCAGCTCCTGCGAACAATGGTTGTCGATCAGCTCGCGCCGCTGCGCACCATAGACCGCGATGATCGCGTCCCGGTCGCAGACAGCAGCGATGTGGCCAGTGTTTTTGCCCATCGATTCGCAGATCTGCGCGGCAAACTCCGTCAGATCGCCCATGGGCGAATATTTCTTGAAAATGACCTCGCCGTCCTTTTCCGTATAGATCTCCAGCGGGTCGCCTTCGCGGATACGGAGTGTCCGGCGGATCTCCTTGGGGATGACCACGCGGCCGAGGTCGTCGATCCGGCGCACGA
>USDP01000108.1 GCA_900553545.1 uncultured Eubacteriales bacterium
TCAACTATAATAGAAATACAAAAGGGGCATTTTCCTCATACCACGACGTACAAATTTTGTAAATTTCAGCCGCTGCGGCGCAAAAAGCCCCCTCCTGTGGAGGGGGCTTTGTTTATCGTTCTTCCAGAATTTTATCCAGCTCACGCTTGAAGCTGTCGATGTCCTTGAACTGCCGGTAGACCGACGCGAAGCGCACATACGCCACCTCGTCCATCGGCTTCAGCTTTTCCATGACCAGCTCGCCGATCCGCTCGGTCGAGACCTCGCGGTCGAGCGAGTTCTGGATGCTCTGCTCGATCTCATCCGTCGCATTTTCCAGCATCTGCATCGGCACGGGCCGTTTCTCGCACGCGCGGAGCATCCCGTTCAAAATCTTGTTCCGGTCAAACGCCTGACGGATGCCGCCGCGCTTGATGACCACAATCGGCAGGCACTCCACCGTCTCATACGTCGTGAATCGCTTCTGGCAGGACAAACACTCGCGCCGCCGCCGGATGCTCAGCCCATCCTCCGAATGGCGCGAATCGACAACCTTGCTCTCCTGATACCCGCAATACGGACACTTCATAACCATGACCCTCCCAGACGAATGTTTTCTTTTCCTTATTGTAGCAAAAATTTCGCGCCTTGTCTATGCCAAATTCCGGTTGCCTTTCGGGCAGAAGTTTGCTATGCTGTGGGGAGAAAGGAGGGCTTGGCATGCGTTTTTACCGCTGGGTCAAAAAATGGGCGGAGCGCGTCGCCGCGCTGCGCATCCCGCTCTATGCGGGCAATTCCGCGTTCTTTCTGCTGCTGAGCCTGTTCCCGCTCATGAGCATCCTGCTCGCGATCTTGCAGCGCACCAGCTTGCAGGAGGCGGACGTGCTCCGCCTTCTCGCGCAGGTGTCCCCGGCGGCGCTCATGCCCCTGTTTGAAGACCTGCTCGACGGACTCTACGATGTGCAGCCCGTCTCGCTCATCTCCATCAGCGCCGTCACCGTCGTCTGGTCCAGCTCGAAGGGGATGTACAGCCTCCTGCTGGGGCTGAACGCTGTCGACGGCGTCACCGAGACGCGCGGCTATCTGCGCCTGCGCCTGCTCGGCATCCTCTGCACGCTCGGGATGCTGCTGGCCCTCGTCGTCACGCTCCTGCTCAACGTCTACGGAAAATCGCTGCTCCGCCTGCTCAGCGCGGGCGGCGGCTTTGCCGCGCGGCTGCTGGAGTTCACGATGCAGGAGCTGCATCTCTATTCCACGGTCTTCCTCATGATCGTCTTCACACTGTTCTATCTCGTCCTGCCGAACCGGCGGCGGAGACTGACGCGGGCGCTGCCCGGCGCGCTCGGCGCGGCCATCGCGTGGAACGTCTTCTCTTCGGCGCTTTCGTTTTATGTCAACCATTTCCCGCGTGCCTCCAGCCTCTATGGCAGCCTCACGCTCCTGCTCTTCAGCCTTCTCTGGCTCTATATCTGCATCTCGATCATCTTCTATGGCGCGCTTTTCAATCGCCTCCTCGAGCGCCGCTTCGGATAAAATCCGCAGCGCCCCCTCTTACAGAGGGGGCGCTTTTCCATTGTGGTGAACTTGGGACGTTCTTCATTCAGCCAACAGCAGCGCATCGTCGATGCGCCAGCGGCCATCCTGCTCGGTCAGGCCGTAGCGGCACTTTTTCGCGATCTCAAACAACTTGTCGCCGTCCATGCCGGTCAGATTGTCGACCTTGTCGAGCAGCTTCTGCGCGTCGGGATGGAAGCTCGAGAGCGTGATGAAGATCCCGCGCGAGCCGTTTTCCGCGCAGACCGCGCCGTAAAATTCGCGCACGTCCTTGCTCGTCATCACGGCATGCCGGTTTTTCATCTGCATCAGCACCGTCTCGCGGTAGCCGAGGTCGTCCTGCGTGTGGATGACGCCGTCGATGCCGCCGTCGTCCGATCCGCCGGTCACGGCCCCCTCGTCGACAACCTTGCCCGTCAGCACATAGTAGCGCCGCAGCAGATCGACGCAGTAGACCTCGAACCATTCGCCGCCCTTCGTATGGACGGCCTCGAGGAAGCACGTCCGCAGGTCGCCGCCCTCGGCGGCCTGCCGCAGCCAGCTGCCAAGCTCCGTGCCCGGATACCCGGCGTCGTCCGCAAGGCGATAGCCGCGGCTCGTCTTCAGAATATGCTGCTCCCGCTCCAGCTCGAGCAGCACACGGCCCGTGATGCTCCGCAGCGCGTTGTCGTCCGCCTTGCTCGCGGTCTTATCGGTGCCAAAGTGGTGCTCGGCACGGGCAAAAATGGCCTGCTTGCCGAGCAGCCCGTCTTTTTTCAGCTCCGCCAGCACGAAATCGCGCACCCGTGCGGGCGACACGCCGCACACCTGCCCCGGCACGACGCGCAGATAGCCGACCGCATCCTCCGAGATCACCCCGGAGTGGATCAACTCCGTCAACAGCATCCCGAGCCGGCTCTTCCCGCGCACCACGGCCGAACCGGGCCGCAGATCCGCCCGGCTCTCCACCCGCTCGCCGAGCCGCGCCGCGCTCCGCTCAATGAGCTGCTTGCGCCGCACCGGATAACTTGCAGCCTCCAATTCTTCACACAGCAGCGCGCGCAGCGCCTCGTCCGTCCATGTCTGCATCAAATCGACTCCTTCCGTCAGATGCCTTTTCCCCATTTTACGCGAAAACCACCCAAAAAGCAACCGGCACTGCCCAGTTGGCGGTACCGGTTTGTTTTTTGAAATGGTGTCAAACGGAGAACAGCAGATCATAATACGTCGGCACGGGCCAGAAATCCGCGGCGACGAGCGTCTCCATGTGGTCGATGATCTCGCGGACGCGCTGCATCCGGGCGAAGATCTCGTCGTGGCAGTAATGCAGCTGCTGTTCGGCGGTATAGCTCGCTGGCATGGTATCCAGCGCGGTCTTCAGCTCCGCCGTCCGGTCAAGCAGTGTGGCGTTCAGCTGGCTGACCGACGCGGCCAGCGCCTTTTCCACACGGCACGGGTCGCCCGGCAGGGCGGCATGCTTCTGCACGATGGCCGTGCAGAGGTGGCTCGTGTAGGTCGTGGCGGCAGAGAGCAGCGTGTGCTGCACGATGTCGATGAGCGTCGCCGCCTCGATGCGGACGACCTTGCAGTAATTTTCCATGTGGATCTCGTGCCGCGCGAACATCTCCTCGCGCGTCAGGATGCCGTGGCGCGTGAGCAGGTCGATGTTTTTCTCCAGCACGAACGCGGGCAGCGCATCGGCAGACGAGACGAGGTTCGCAAGCCCGCGGTGCTCTGCCTCCTCCATCCAGCTCTGGTCGTAGCCGTTGCCGTTGAAGATGATGCGCTGATGCGCGCGCAGCGAATCCTGGATGAGCGTATGCAGTGCCGCGTCGAAATCCTCCGCGCCCTCGAGCGCGTCAGCAAACCGCCGCAGGCTCTCGGCCATCAGCGCGTTCAGCGCGATGTTCGGCCCGGAGATGGACTGGCTGGAGCCCGGCATGCGGAACTCGAATTTATTGCCGGTGAATGCGACGGGCGACGTGCGGTTGCGGTCGGTCGTGTCCTGCGGGATGGCCGGCAGAACGTCGACGCCGATGCGCAGCTTGCCCTTTTTGCGGTCGGTATAGTCGGTCTCGTCGAGAATGGACTGGATGATGGCCTCCAGCTCGCTGCCGAGGAAGACGGAGATGATGGCCGGAGGGGCCTCCTGTGCGCCGAGCCGGTGGTCGTTGCCCGCAAAGGCAACGGTTGAGCGCAGCAGCTCCTGATAGTTGTCGACGCCCTCGAGGAAGGCCGTCAGGAACAGCAGAAACTGCGCCGACTGGCTCGGTGTTTTGCCGGGCGCAAAGAGATTTTTGCCGGTGTCGGTGGCAAGCGACCAGTTGTTGTGCTTGCCGGAGCCGTTCACGCCCGCAAACGGCTTTTCATGCAGCAGGCAGACAAGATTATGCCGGTCGGCGACCTTTTTCATGATCTCCATCGTCAGCTGGTTCTGGTCGCAGGCGGTGTTGACGTCGGAATAGATCGGGGCCATCTCGTGCTGCGCGGGGGCGACCTCGTTGTGCTTCGTCTTGGACAGCACGCCGAGCTTCCACAGCTCCTCGTCGAGGTCGCGCATAAAGGCCGCGACGCGCGGGCGGATCGAGCCATAATAGTGGTCGTCCAGCTCCTGTCCCTTCGGCGGCTTCGCGCCGAAGAGCGTCCGGCCACAGAGCCGCAGGTCCTCGCGCTTCAGATACATCTCCTTATCTACAAGGAAATATTCCTGCTCCGGGCCGACCTGCGGCGTGACCTTCTTCGTCTCCGTGTCGCCGAACAGGCGCAGGATGCGCACGGCCTGCCGGCTGACGGCGCTGATGGAGCGGAGCAGCGGCGTCTTTTTGTCGAGCGCTTCGCCGGAATAGGAGCAGAAGACCGTCGGGATATAGAGGCTGTCGTCCTTGATGAAGGCGTAGGCCGTGGGGTCCCACGCGGTGTAGCCGCGCGCCTCGAATGTCGCGCGCAGGCCGCCCGACGGGAACGAGGATGCGTCCGATTCGCCGCTCACCAGCTCCTTGCCGGAAAACTCCATGCAGATCTTTCCGCCGCCGACGGGCGAGATGAAGCTGTCGTGCTTCTCGGCGGTGAAGCCGGTCATCGGCTGGAACCAGTGCGTAAAGTGCGTTGCGCCGTGCTCCAGCGCCCAGACCTTCATGCCATCGGCAATGGCCCCGGCGACGTCCAGCGTCAGCGGTCTGCCGTCGCGCAGACAGGCGCGCCATGCGTTCATCGCCGCCTCGTCCACATACTGGCTCATGGCCTCCTCATTGAATACATAGCTTCCAAACAGGTTGGGGATCTGATCCGCGTCCCGGTGCATAGCTGCTTCACCCGCTTTCAAAAATTTCTATCATTATAGTGCTTTTACACGTTAATAGCAAGAAGAAATGCGGAGCGTCAAAATTTTTCGTCATCTCGCAATTTTCCCGGTTCCATTTTGCCGCCGTTTCTGGTAAAGTGGTGGTGCAAAACCAAGGAGGTACTGCTTATGAAATGGATGATCGCGTCCGATCTGCACGGGTCGGCGTATTACTGCAAACTGCTGATGCAGCGCTGGGCGGAAGAACAGGCCGATACGCTCATCTTCCTCGGGGACATTCTCTACCATGGCCCGCGCAACGACCTGCCGCGCGATTACGCGCCGAAGGAGGTCATCGCGATGCTCAATCCGCTCGCGGACAAGCTCCTCTGCGTCCGCGGCAACTGCGACTGCGAGGTCGACCAGATGGTGCTCCAGTTCCCGATCCTCGCGGACTATGCCGTGCTGGCCGAGTGCGGGCGGCGCATCTACCTGACGCACGGCCACATCATCAACAAAGACCATCCCCTGCCCTTCGCCGAGGGGGACATCCTGCTCCACGGCCACACGCACGTGCCGGTCTGCGAGGACTGCGGCACGTTCCGCTATCTGAACCCCGGCTCGGTGTCCATCCCCAAAAACGGCTCGCGCCACAGCTATATGACGCTCGAGAACGGCCAGTTCACCTGGAAGGACGTCACCACCGGCGAACCCTGGCAGAATTGGAGCCTCTGATTTCTGACCACCGATTTCGTCCGTCCAAAGGCCCCCTCTACCAAGGGGGGCCTTTCCGCTGCGACGGGGATGGGCCGGCCCTCACACGGCGCATCCGGATCTAAACGACCGCCCCGGCGCTTTTCAAAAGCGCCGGGGCGGCTT
>USDP01000109.1 GCA_900553545.1 uncultured Eubacteriales bacterium
CCGCCGAGAGCTTCGTCGCCATGCCGCCCGTGCCGCGCCAGCTGCCCGCGCCGCCGGCCATGCGGCGGATCTCCTCGGTCAGTGCCGTGACCCGATGGATCAAATGCGCCTCCGGATTGGCGCGCGGGTCGGAGTCATACAGCCCGTCGATGTCGCTCAGCAGCACCAGAAGATCCGCATGGCAGAGCCGCGCCACGATGGCAGACAGCGTGTCGTTATCGCCGAGCACCTTGTGCTGACCAGTCTCAATTTCCGCCGACGACACCGAGTCGTTTTCGTTCACGATCGGAATGACGCCCATTTCAGACAGGGCCGAGAACGTCGCCTCCAGATGCGCCGCGCGCGACGGATCGGCCACATCGTCATCCGTCAGCAGGATCTGCCCGACCGTATGCCCATATTCCGAGAAAAATTTATCATAGGTGAACATCAGCCTGCACTGCCCGACCGACGCCGCCGCCTGCTTGAACCGCAGCTCGCGCGGCCGCTCGGCAAGGCCCAGCTTGTCCGTCCCGACGGCGATGGCGCCGGAGCTGACCAAAATCATCTCATGCCCCATATCCTGTAAATCGGACAGTGTCCGTGCCAGAATCTCAATATTGCGCAAATTCGGCGCACCGGACGGATGCGTGATCGTCGACGTGCCGACCTTCACGACCACCCGCTGTTTTTTGAATTCCACTGTCTTGTCCCGCCTTTTTCCGAATTTTGAAGTATTATAGCACAGTAAAGAGCAAAAGAAAAGCCCTGCGCATCCACAACCTGTTAAGAAAAAATCGGATGCGGCACATTCCATTTCCGCATCCGAGCTTCTCTATGCCATTCTTTTCAGATATGCCAGCAAATCTTCTTCCGTCTTCACGCAATACGTCGGCGCAAGCTCACCCGCCGCGTCGCCGCGCCGGTTCAGCCAGACTGTCTCCCAGCCGCAGCCGCCCGCGCCCGCGACATCCTGAGAATACGAATCGCCCACATAGACGCAATCCTCCGCCCGTGCGCCCGCGGCCTGCTCCGCTATGCGGAAGATCTCCAGACCGGGCTTCATCACGCCGAGCGCGTCCGAAATAAGCACCAGCTCGGGCCGGAACCACCGCGCCGCACCGAGGCTTTTCAGCTTGTCCCGCTGAGACTGCACACCGCCGTTTGTGATCACGCCCATCGCCGCAAAATGCGCCCGGCAGAACGTCAGGATCTCTTCCATCACCGGCGTCAGCGAAATGTGCCGCTGCTCCTCCGCATAGAGCGCCTGCATCCGCAGCGCCTGCTCCGGCGTGATCTCAATGCCCGCATCATGAAGCCCCGTCTGGTGGCGGTAGATGTGCATCGCCTCCATCGTCATCTGGCCGGTGTGCGCCGCCTCGAAGACCTCATAGCCGCGCAGCATCGTCCGCTCGAACGCCGTCTGCGCCTTGTCTGCGTACTTGCCGCCGAAAAATGCCGCAAACGCACTGCAATACGGCACAGACCGGTCGTACAGCGTGTCGTCCAAATCAAAAAAGATCGTCTTCTTCCCCACAAGCGTGCTCCATTTCCGTTTTTCCTTCCATTATACCGGATTTTCGCCCCTCGTCAAGCGTCCGCCGCGTGAAAAGGCCCGCAGCGTTCGCTGCGGGCCTCTGCTTATTCCAGAATCAAATGATTTTCCTGCAATTTTGTGACATATCCGATCTGCGCCGCACACGGGATCTCACTTTGCAGGGCCTGCAAACACGCCTCCGCATCGTCCCCATCCACCGCGATCAGCAAGCCGCCGCTCGTCTGCGGGTCGAAGAGGATGTCCTCCATCGCCCGGGAAATGTTTCCCTTCACGCACACGCCCCCCGCGACAAAGTCGCGGTTGCGATACGCGCCCGCGGGAATAAAGCCCATCTCGGCCAGTTCCAGCGCCTCGGCATGATACGGCACCCTGCCGCTCTCAATGTGGACGGAAGCGCCGCTCCCCTGCGCCATCTCATAGCTGTGGCCCATGAGCGAAAAGCCCGTCACATCCGTGCAGCTGTGGACGCGGAAGCGCAGCATGATATCCCGCGCGGTCTTGTTGAGCGTTGCCATCTGGCGGTAGAGCTTTTGCAGCAGCGCCTCCTCCACCAGCTCGGCCTTCGCCGCCGTCGTGATGATGCCGACGCCGAGCGGCTTTGTCAGGATCAGCGCGTCGCCCGGCTTCGCGTTCGCGTTGGTCAGCACCTTTTCCGGATGGACAAAGCCCGTCACGGCCAGGCCGTAGATCGGCTCCGCGCCGTGGATCGTATGACCGCCGGTGATGATGGCCCCGGCCTCATACGCCTTGTCATAGCCGCCGCGCAGAATCTCGCGCACGGTGTGGTCGTCCATCTTGTCGGCCAGACACATGATGTTCAGCGCCAGCTTCGGCTCGCCGCCCATCGCGTACACGTCGCTCAGCGCGTTCGTCGCCGCGATCTGCCCGTAGAGGAACGGATCGTCGACGATCGGCGGAAAGAAGTCCGTCGTCTGTACGATGGCAACGTCGTCCGTGATCTTGTAGACGCTCGCGTCGTCGCTCTTGTCGTAGCCGACGAGAAGCCTCGGGTCGCAGTGCGTGCGGAAGCCCTCGAGCATCCGGCTCAGCGTCCCAGCGCCCACCTTCGCGCCGCACCCGGCGCAGGAGGCCAGCTTCGTGAGCTTGACATCAGTCTCCATGTCCATCCTCCTTCGGGTATACCTCGCAGAATCCCGTTTCCTCCACGCGGACGATCCGCTCGATCTCCTCGGCGCAGACGCCCTCCGGCGTCAGGAAACTGCCCTCGCAGCGGACGCACGTCCCGCACGAGCTGGACAGGCTCCGCGGCACGGGCATCGTCCGCGCCGCGATCCCTGCCGCGCGGCAGAGCCGCTCATAGCGCGTTGCACCGAAGTGGGAGAAAAAGGTTGCAATATAGGTCATCTTACTTCTTCAGCGTCAGCGTATACACGCCGTCCGCCTCCGCAACCGCGACCTTGTAGCCCTGATGCTCCGCGTACCGGGTCACATTCTCGCGGGACGCCGTGTTGTCTACCATAATAGCATATTCTGCTTCCTTGCTCATCAGCGCCTTGCGCGTCATGATCACAGGCTCCGGGCAGGAATAGCCTCTTGCGTCAACTGTCGTCATCTTATTTGCTCTCCTTTCGGAACGTATTCACACACGCGATCACCGCTACGGCGGCGATGCCCACGATCACCGCGATCTTGCCATTGTCCGTCGGGCCGTTGCCGGAGGACGCGAGGCCGAAGTTGTGGCAGAACGCCGCACCGGCCAGCAGGCCGAGCACCGTAATGGCGCTGTCGCTGTTGCCCTCGCCCGCGAGGATCAGCTGCCGCAGCGGGCATCCGCCCAGCAGCACACAAGCAAAACCAACGAGCAGCATGCCGAGGAAGTTCCACAGGCCGTCCGTGTGCGCCACGGGCTGCTCCGCGGTGCCGAGATGGAAATAGCTTGCATCGGTCGCCCCGGTGAGGATGAGGTTGCAGACCAGCGCGCCGACAAGGATCGCCGCAAAGCCGAGGATCAACTTGGTCTCCTTGAAGAGCACGAGGTCGCGCACACCGCCGACCATGCAGAGCCGCGTCCGCTGCGCCAGCGCACCGACGATGAGACCAGCCGCCAGGCTGATGAGGATCGGCGCATGCAGCGCGCCGGGGCCTGCGCCCGCTTCGCTGAAGTGGATGAACGCCGGGGCGAGCAGCAGCAGCGCGAAGACCACCAGCGTCAGGATGACGAACACGCCGCCCTCCGGCTTTGCCAGATCATGACTCCGCTTGAGCGTGTAGCCCTTGTTCAGGAAGAACACGCCCGCGAGGATGCCGCACACAAAGCCGGCCAGGCCCAGCAGCGCATTGAGGTCGCCGCCCGCCAGTCTCAAAATCATGCGGAACGGGCAGCCGAGGAACATCAGGCAGCCCACCATCACGAACATGCCCAGCACGAAGCGCGTCACCGGCGCGCTGCCGCCGCGGGCGGAGAATTCCTTGTGGCTGATCGCCATAATAAAGCTGCCGAGCACCAGACCGATGATCTCCGGCCGGATGTACTGCACGGCTGCCGCCGAATGGAGTCCAAGGCCGCCCGCCGTGTCACGCAGGAAGCACGCGATGCAGAAGCCCATGTTCTTCGGGTTCCCGAACAGCACCAGCAGCGACGCGATCACGCCGATGATCAGACCAGCGAAGATCATATTCCGCTTTTCATGTTTCAACGTCATATCTTTTCTACTCCTTATTCTCGCTGTTTCTCGTTCTCTCTTTTCGAGAATATCGCTGTCTGTATTGTAAAATATCCCCTCGCAAAAGTCTAATCGCAAAACTGGATAAGGTCTTGCCACTTATCACAAAATCTGATCAATATTCGACATCCCCGAAAAAGTCTGATCAATTTGATATTTGGATAAGTCTATGTTAATTCATTCGGTGGAGGGAGCACAATGCCCATCTATCTCGACAATTCCAGCACCACATTTCCAAAGCCGCCCGCCGTGGTGGAGGCCATCGCCCGCTATCTGACCGACTGCGGCGTCAATGTTTCGCGCGGCGGCTATCGCGCGGCCTACGCGGCAGAGGATCTCGTCTTCTCCACGCGCGAACGCCTCGCCGCCCTCTTCCGCGCACCGGACTGCAAATGCGTCTGCTTCACCAAAAATGTCACCGAGAGCCTCAATGTTCTGCTCAAGGGCTTCCTCCGTCCGGGCGACCATGTGCTCGTCTCGTCGATGGAGCACAACGCCGTCATGCGCCCGCTCCGGCAGCTCGAGGCACAGGGCGTCTCGTTCTCGCGCGTGCCCTGCCGCTCGGACGGCACATTGATTTTCGAGGCCATGGCGGGCCTTTTGCAGCCAAATACCCGCCTCGTCGTCATGAGCCATGCGAGCAACGTCTGCGGGACGCTCCTGCCCATCGCCGCCGTCGGCGCGTTTTGTCAGGAACACGGCCTCCGCTTCTTTGTCGACAGCGCACAGACCGCCGGCGTTTTCCCCATCGATATGGAAGCCATGCACATCGACGCCCTCGCCTTTACCGGCCACAAGGGTCTGCTCGGCCCGCAGGGCATCGGCGGCTTTGCCCTCCGTGAAGATCTTGCCGCCGAGCTGACGCCGCTGATCGCGGGCGGCACCGGCAGCCTCAGCCATACCGAATTCATGCCGGACTTCCTGCCCGACCGCTTCGAGGCCGGAACGATGAATCTCCCCGGCATCGCGAGTCTTCACGCCGCACTCGGTTTCCTTGCGGACACCGGGTTGGACATCATCCGCGCGCACGAACTGTCTCTCACACAGCGTTTCCTCTCGGGCCTCGCGCCGCTCTGCGCGGCTGAACGTGTCAAATTGCTTGGCCTCCCCGGCATAGAGGGCCGCGCGGGCGTCGTCTCCATCCAGACGCCGGGCCGCGACCTTGCCGACATCGCCTTTGCGCTGGACGACCGCTTCGGCATCCAGACCCGAGTCGGCCTCCACTGCGCCCCCGCCGCGCACCAGACGCTCGGCTCCTTCCCCACCGGCTCCATCCGCTTTTCCTTCGGCTTTTTCAATACGGAAGCCGATGTGTATGCAGCCCTCGCCGCGCTCGACATCTTAACGAAGGAGGCGCACCATGGACTTTAAGCAGCTCCGTTCCTTCGTCGCCGTGGCTGACTGCGGC
>USDP01000110.1 GCA_900553545.1 uncultured Eubacteriales bacterium
GCCCGACAATCCCTCCGTCGGCTTCGCCGACACCTCCCTTTACACAAGGGAGGCTATCCGCTGCGGTGGGGAAGGGCCGATGAGTACCCGCAAGGGGCAGGCCGAATCTGTAACGCTCCTTCGTCGCGAACAGCTGCGCTCGGCATCGGCCCCTACAGGGTGCGGCGTTTTTAACTCTCGGCAGCGGGGAGGGTGATGCGGACATCGGTGCCCTCGCCGTAGACCGAATCGATGCGGATCGTGCCCTTATGCTGCTTCAAAATCTCCTGCGCGATGGACAGACCAAGGCCCGTGCCGCCCGACTCGCGCGAGCGCGCCTTGTCGACGCGGTAGAACCGGTCGAACAGGCGGGGCAGATCCTTCTCCGGGATGCCGATGCCGTTGTCCGAGACGCGGACATAGACATTTTTTCCGCTCTTTCCGACATGAATTTCGATTTTACCGCCGTCAGGCGTATATTTTACCGCGTTGGACACGATGTTCGTGACCACCTGCTCGATGCGCTCGCGGTCGCCGTTGACGTCCGGGATGTCGGCCTCCTCGGTGAGGGTCATGGTATGGTGGTGGTTCTGCTCGGCGTTGAGCTTCGCCGCCTCGTACACGTTCTCCACCGCCTTGCGGAATGAGAAGCGCGAGATGTTCATTTCCATCTTGCCGTAGTCGATTTTACTGAGCGTCAGCAGATCCTGCACGATGCGGGTCATACGGTCGGCCTCGCTGACGATGACGGCGAGGAAGTTGCTCCGCAGCTCGCCCGGCAGATCGTCGCCGGAGCTGATGATCGTCTCGGCGTAGGCCTTGATGTTCGTCAGCGGTGTACGCAGCTCGTGCGAGACGTTCGCGACAAACTCACGCTTCGACTGCTCGGATTTGCGCTGCTCGGTGACATCGTGGATGACGACAAGGACGCCGCCCTGCGTCTGGTCGGACGAGAACGGGGCCATGAACAGCTCCAGCTCGCGGTCGCCCGCGGTCTTCTGTAACTCTAAATATTGCGGGCGGCGCAGCGTCAGCAGCGTGTCCAGCTCCGCCTCCTGTCCGAAGAGTTCATCGAACGTCGTCGTGGAGTCCAGCCCGCGCGCGAGCATCTGGCTCGCCGCCGGGTTGCAGTGGATCAGCGCACCGGAGACCGAGAAGGCGATGACGCCGTCGGTCATGTGCAAAAACAGCGTGGAGAGCTTGTTGCGCTCGTTCTCGGCCTCGGAGATCGTGTCCTCGAGGACCTTTGCCATGTGGTTGAAGTTCCGCGCGAGCACGCCGATCTCGTCGTGGCCCTCGACGGCCACACGCTGCGAAAAGTCGCCTGCGGCGACCTGCCGCGTGCCGACGGTGAGCGCCTGGATCGGCGTAATAAGGATGCGCGCAAGTAGGAACGAGAGCACCACGCAGATCACCAGGCCAAGGCCCAGCGCACGCAGGATAATGCTCATCAGTTCGCTCGTCAGCGCATCGACCGTCGCGCGGTTGTCGTAGATGTACGCGATGTACGAATGCTCGTCCGTCACGATGGGCACAGCCAGATCCATGAATTCACCCGTGACCGATCCGTCCTGCCCGACTTCGCCGTTCATCGCCGTCAGCAGATTCTGCGACACGCTCACCTGTGTCCGCTCATCCGAACCCTCGAGCACCTGCCCGAGGCTGTCTAAAATATAGACGTTCCGGTCGTTCACATCGATGCCGAGTCCTGTCTGCGCCATCAGCAGCTCTTTCATCTGCGTCGGCCCGTTTTCGCCGTCCGCCAGATCTTGCAGCTGCGTGATGAACTCCGGCGAGAACGTCCGCTCCATCTGTACATAGAATTCCGAAATGTAGAAATTGCCGACGCCGCTGATCAGAAACGCTCCGATCACCGTCATCAGCGCCAGAATGAGGATGACCATGATCATGACCATCTTCATGCGAAGCGTGCGCACGGCCGTCCCTCCCCTCCGTCTTTGTTTAGGGTGTATGACCTTTACTCAGAAAAGTAGTAGCCCGCGCCGCGGCGCGTCAGGATGCGGGTTGGCTTGCCGGGGTCGTCCTCGATCTTTTCGCGCAGCCGGCGGACCGTCACGTCCACGGTGCGCATGTCGCCGTAATAATCGTAGTTCCAGACCTTCTGCATCAGATCCTCGCGCGAGAAGACCACGCCGCGCTCCTGAATGAGATAGAGCAGCAGGTCATATTCCTTCTGCGTCAGGTCGACGGCCTGCCCGTTCCGCATGACGGAAAACGTCGCCGGGTCGATCGTGAGGCCCTTGGCCTCGATCAGCTTGCCGACGGATTTGCGCGCGTTGAGGTCGAGGCTCCGCCTCCGGATGTTCGCCCGCACGCGGGCCAGAAGCTCGCGCATGGAAAAGGGCTTGGTCATATAGTCGTCCGCCCCGGCCTCCAGGCCAAAAACCTTGTCCGTCTCCTCCTCGCGGGCCGTCAGCATAATGATGGGGACGGTGCTGCCCGCGTCGCGGAGCTTTGCGCAGATGTCAAAGCCGTTCATCTTCGGCAGCATCACGTCGAGCAGGATGAGATCGGGGTCGCCGGTCAGGCCGAGCTGCAAGCCCGCCTCGCCGTCGAGCGCCTCGAGCGTCTCATAGCCCTCGCGCGCCAGATTGAATTTCAGAATTTCGACGATCGCCCGTTCGTCCTCGACGATCAGAATTTTCTTCTTTTCTTCCATCAAAAATACCTCACAGTGGGCGCCGCAGCGCCTTCGGATAGTGGTTTTTCAGCTGCCCGCCGGAACCCTTGCCCCAGCCGAGCGTGCAGCCCTCTACCTGCACGAGCGTCCATCCCGCGCAGTCTGCCGGGATGGACTCTCCGGCCATGTAGCGGCGGAGCAGCGGGTCGTTCCGATCCAGATCGAGCGTCAATGCACCCGTTTGCAGCCAGAGCGCCCAGGCGTGCGCCGGGTCGAGCCGGCCTTTGCGCAGCTCGCCAAGCTCCAGTCCGCAGCGCAGGACGCGCAATCCGCGCAGCATCGGCAGTTCTTCCGGTGCGAGGAACACCCGCGCGCCGAACAGTATAAATTTCCCCTCCGGCAGGGCCGCGCCTGCCGTGCTTGCGAATTCTGCGACCTCCTTCGGGGCTTTGATCCCAGGCTCCGTTGGAATCTGGCGGCCCGGCGCATCACCGGATTTTTGCAGCACAGCGGCAAAATGTCCCTCGCCGCGCAAATGGTGCGGCCAGAGCCGCGCTGTCCCTTCCAGTCCGGCCGCAGGATCGGCGATCCAGTCCGGACGGCCGGGCGAAAAATACGGAGATCCGATCGGGATGACCGAAAAGTCCGGATGTTCCTGCAAAAACGTGGAGATCGTGCCCTCGTTTTCCTGCGGCGCGAACGTACACGTTGAATAGATGAGCCGCCCGCCGGGGCGGAGCAGCGATGCCGCCGTCCGCAAAATTTCAATTTGCCGCGCGGCGCACATTGCGACGGTTTCCTCCGACCAGTCGGCCACGGCGGCTTCTTCCTTGCGGAACATGCCCTCGCCGGAGCACGGCGCGTCGACCAGCACACGGTCAAAATATCCATCGAACCGGGGCGAGAGATTTTTCGGGTGTTCGTTCAGAACCAGCGCGTTCGCAATGCCCATGCGCTCGATGTTCTGCGCGAGGATCTGTGCGCGCTTCGGGTGGATTTCGTTGCAGACGAGCAATCCGCACCCGGCCAGCTTCGCGGCCAGCTGCGTGCTCTTGCCGCCCGGTGCGGCGCAGAGATCGAGCACGCGCACCCCCGGCTGCACATCCAAAAGCTCCGCCGGAGCCATCGCGCTCGGCTCCTGCAAATAATAGCAGCCCGCCTCGTGCAGCGGCGAGAGACCGGGGCGCGCCGCGGCGTCATAGTAAAAGCCATCCGCACACCAGGGCACCGGCGTCAGGCCGAACTCCGGCAGCGCGAGCTGCGCGCCCTTTTGCGGATTGCGCCGCAGGCCGACATTCCGTGGCCGGTCGTAGGACGCGGCGAATGCGTCAAACTCCGCGACGAGCAGCTTTTTCATCCGCAGCACAAATCCTTCCGGCAGCAAGGCCCACACCCCCAATTTAAGATAAACATATTATACCGGATTTCCGCGCAAAAAGAAAGCCCCCAATCTTTTCAGCTGCACCTTTGTCCGCGCCTGTAGGGGCCGATGCCAAGCGCAGCTGTTCGCGACGAAGGAGCGTTACAGATGCGGCCTGCCCCTTGCGGGTACTCATCGGTCTAAAGGTCCCCTCTACTAAGAGGGGGCTGTTGCCGCAGGCGACTGGGGGGAGAAATCCCCGCCGCAGCGGATGCCTTCCCTTGGGGGAAGGATTTCGTGCGGGCAGATTTGTTTACCTATATCCCATTTTGCCGCATATGCTCACAAAACGTCCCCGGTTTCTGTTGGAAACCGGGGACATCTTCATTTTCAGTTACTGTTCTGCAAAAATTTTCTCGACGGCGGCGGGAAGCTCTGGCAGGGAGGCGATGCGCGCCGCTGCATCTTTGACCGAACCAAAGCCGTATTCCGTAAAGATGAATGGGATCCCGGCCTTTGCGGCCGCGTCCGCGTCGCCCTGCGTGTCGCCGACGTAGACGGCCTTTGTCACGCCGTTGCGCTCCATCACAAGGCGGATGTTCGCGCCCTTGTCCAGCCCCGTCCGGCCCGCCATCTCGATATCCCGGAAGCACGTCAGGCCCGACCAGTGCAAAAACGCCTGCACATAGCCGTCCTGCGAGTTGGACACGACAAACAGCGCATATTTCTGCGCCAGTGCCGCCAGCGTCTCCGGCAACCCGGGATAGAGAATGCCACCGCAGTGGCACAGCAGTTCGTTTTCATATTCATAGAGCTTCTGCATCTCCGCCTCGCGCTCCGCGCGCGGCGCGTCCGGAAAGGCCAGCGCGCCGATCTCCTCCGGCGTCTTGCCCATGCAGCCGCTCAGAAATTCGCGCGTCAGCGCAATATGCGGCAGCGCCGACCGTTCCAGCGCGGCGGCCCAGGCGCTGTAGATCGGGTCCATCGCGTCCCAGAGCGTTCCGTCCAGATCAAAGATCACAGCGTTCATACAAACGTCCTCCTGCTTCGTATTCCATGTCTATTTTATACGATGCACGCTGCACCGTCAAGCCCCGTTGACTTTGTGCGGCGCGGAATCTATAATAAACCTACCAAGTCAGTTTGTAATGCGGAGGGATGTCGTGTGGAGCCATCGGGAAAGGTGCTTGCCGTCTGTATCAGCGAGCGGAAGGGAACGATGAAGCATCCGGTATCGGAAGTTCTGCTCCGCGCCGGACATGGCATCGAGGGCGATGCGCACGCGGGACCCTGGCACCGGCAGGTCAGCCTGCTCGCCACCGAGAGCGTGGAGCCGATGCGTGCCGTCCTGCCGGAGCTTCCGGCGGGTGCGTTCGCAGAAAACATCCTGATCGAGGGCCTCGAGCTGAAAACGCTGCCCATCGGGACGCGCCTGCGCGTCGGCGGGGCGCTGCTGGAGGTGACGCAGATCGGCAAGGAGTGCCACAAGGACTGCGCCATCCGCCAACAGATCGGTGACTGTGTTATGCCCCGCGAGGGCATTTTTGCCCGCGTGCTCATGGGCGGCGCCGTCCGTCCGGGCGACGCTGTCACGGTCGAATGAGAAACCCATATAAAAAGCTCCCCCGTGCCCGATGG
>USDP01000111.1 GCA_900553545.1 uncultured Eubacteriales bacterium
TCGTTCACACAGGCCGCTACCCAGCTCTATACCTCGCAGCCCACCGTCTCGGCCCACATCCGGCAGCTGGAGGAGGAGCTGCAACAACGCCTCTTCCTCCGCACCACGAAATCCCTTTCCATCACGCCGCATGGCCGTGAGCTGTACGACTATGCCGTACAAGTCCTCTCGCTTCAGGATCGTCTGCTCGCCGGTTGGCGGCAGGGTGACAGCGTTGTCTCCCTCGGCGCGTCCACCATCCCCTCGGCCTATCTCCTGCCCGATCTTCTGGCCCGCTTCAGCGTTCTGCATCCGGACGTCTCCTTCGACATCCACCAGAGCGACAGCTCCGGCGTGCTCCGCGCGCTGCGCACCGGCCGGTTCGACCTGGGACTCACCGGCATGACCGCGCCGGACGAAGACTTGGTCTTCACGCCCTTGTATCAGGATACCATGGTGCTCATCGCACCGAACACGCCGGAATTTTCCGCCGCCAAGGCGCAGAATATGCCGCTTGCCGCGCTCTTGCAGTCACACCCGCTCCTGCTCCGGGAGAATGGCAGCGGCAGCCAGCGTTCCGCCGATGATTTTCTCCGCGCTGCCGGACTGAAGACAGACGCGCTCCATGTCGCCGCACGGCTGAACGACCAGGAGAGCATCAAAAATCTTGTCGCCGCCGGACTTGGCCTCGCCATCGTCTCGGCTGTCTCCGTCGCGCGGGAGCGCGACCGCGGCGACCTGCTCGTTTTCCCACTCGCCAACGCCGCGCGCACCTTCTACGTTGTCACGCGGCGGCACGATTTCCTCAGTCCCGCCGCACGGCAGTTTTTCGATTTTTCCGTGCGGTTTTACACCGAATGACACGAAATCCCCTCTCTTTCAACAGAGAGGGGATTATTTTATGCTTCTTCACAGATTGGTGCAGCTTCACCCGTCTGTACAACGGAATGTTCATAATATTTCGTTGTCCGCTGGCGGAGCAGCATCAAAAGTCCGCGCACACAGAGCTCCACGGCCATCGCCGTCCACATGCCCCGCAGCCCAAAGCACGGCGTCAGCACGAGCGCCAGCCCCAGCCGGACACCCCAAATGCTCGCCAGATTCATCAAACTTGGCACCAGCGTATCGCCCGCGCCGCGCAGAGCGCCCGCCGCCACAATCGACACGCCGTAGAGCGGTTCCGCAAGCAGTCCGATGCGCAGCACCTGCGCCGCCAGCGTCCGCACCTCCGCGTCCGGTGTCAGCATCCGGAACACCAGCGGACAGATCAGCATCATCACCGCGCCCGTCACGCCCATGAACACGCCGCCCATCGCCGTGCAGATATTGCCGCAGCGTTTCGCCTCTGCGTGCTTTCCTGCGCCGATGTTTCGGCCCACGAGCGTCGTCGCCGCCGCGCCGATGCCGTAGCCCGGCATATAGCAGAGGCTCTCCGCCGTGACCGCAAACGAATGGGCCGCAATCGCGACCGCGCCGAGCGGCGCGATGATCGTCGTCGCGGCGACCTGTGCGCCGCACATCGCCGCCTCCTGCACCGCCACCGGGAGGCCGATCTTCAGCGCCTTCCGCAGGATCTCGCTCTCAAACCGGCCTGTTTCCTTCCGCCTCAACCGCAGCGCCGCGTTGCAGAAGCAGCAGCGCCACGCCATCACGAGGCTGATCACCGCACAGGCCAGCCCCGTTCCAAGCCCCGCGCCGAGCACGCCATAGCGCGGGATGAACAGTGTGTTGAACGCCACATCCAGTGCGCACATCACGGCGTTCAGGATGCTCGGCGTGACCATATCGCCGCTGCACTGCAAAAAGCCGGAGCAGAGCGCGTTGAGCTGCTGGAACGGCAGCGCCAGCGCAAACACCAGAAAATACGCCGCTGCGTCCCTGTGCAGCTCTGCCCCGCCGCCGAGCAGCCCCGGCAGCGGTTTGCTCAGCAGTGCGCCGCCCAGCGCCAGCAGCCCGGACAGCACCAGCGCCGTCAGCAGTCCGTGCCGCACCACATTTCTCGCTTCCGCATCGTTTTCTGCCCCGATCTGATGCGCCACCTGCACATAAAACCCGGCGGCCACCGCCGAAGTCAAGCCGCTGAACAGCCAAGTGCTGCTCGCCACCAATCCGATCGCCGCCGAGGCGTTCGCGCCGCGCGCACCGACCATGGCCGAGTCGATATACTGCATCACGATCGTCGTAATCTGCGTCAGAATGGCGGGCAGGCTCAGCCGCCAGACCAGCGCGATCTCCGGCCGGAGATCGCGCCACGTTCCTTTTCTCATCTTCTCTTCTCCATCTCTATTTCTTTGCGCGCGCCCTCGCCGCGTCCTCGATGAATTCCAGCACGCAGCTGCGCAGCCGGGCGATCCCCTCTGACAGCGCCTCGCGCGGATGCAGCCCCATCCCAAGCTCGCGGCCCGCCGCGGGATGCACCGGCAGCACGCGCACGCCGTCCAGCTGGCCGCGGATCATCATCTCCGCCATCATCGAAAGGCCCAGCCCCTTGCCCACCATGCGGATGACCGTCTCGTCGTCAACATAGCACGGGCGGATGCGCGGCTCGACGCCATTCTGCTCAAAGACGGCCCGCGCATCGAGGTCGAACCGGCCGTATGGCATCAGAAACTCCTTGTCCGCGAACTCCCCGACCGGGAACACATCCCCCTTGAGCGGATACTCCAGCGGTACGATGGCGCACATTGGGTCGTTCCAGAGCGGTGTCCAGTCGCAGGCAAAGCCGGGCTGCCGTGCGGCGAAGATGACGTCCGTCTCCCATTTTTCCAGCAGCTCAAACGGCTCCAGCTCGTGGTCGACCATCCGCAGATCGACGTCGATGTCCGGGCAGACGCGGCGGAACCGATATAAAATTTCCGGCATCCAGTGCATCGCGATACTCGCGTAAGCCGCGACGCGGATCGTCTCCGACTTTTTCTCGGTGATGGCCGCGATCTGGTTCTCGAGCTTTGCGTTCTCCCGCAGAAATTCGCGGATGCTCGGCATCAATGCCTCGCCCTCGCGCGTAAGCGAGACGCCGCTCCGGTCGCGCCGAACGAGGCGCAGGCCGATCTCGCGCTCGAGACTGTCGACCAGATGCGTCAGCCCCGACTGCGTGTAGCCCACGACCTCCGACGCCTTCGAAAAGCTCCCGAGATCCACGGCAGTCATTAAAATTTCAAGTTTCTTGCTATCCAAGCCGTGCGCCTTCTTTCCGCTTCAAGGTTTTCCATGAGAGTTTGTCATATATCTATTATAATCATGCGTTTTACTTTTTCAAGTCCTTCCAGTAAAATCACGTCATACGATACGGCGGCGATCTGTGACGTTGCCCAAAAGGAGCTGTTTTCCATGACTGTGAAAAAATTGACCTCGAAGCAAAGAATCCTTGTGGCCGGGACATTGTTCGGCATGTTTTTCGGCGCCGGCAACCTCATCTTCCCCGTACATCTCGGCCAGATGGCCGGCAGCAATGTCATCCCCGCGATCATCGGCTTCATTGTCACCGCCGTCGGTATCCCCATCTTCGGCGTGGCCGCCATCGGTGTCACGCACTCTGACGGTTTGCAGGAGCTTTCGAGCAAGGTCAGTAAGGGTTACGGCATTTTCTTCACCTGTCTGCTCTATCTGACGATCGGCCCGCTCTTCGCGATCCCGCGCTGCGCGACCGTCTCGTTCACGACCGGTCTTTCGCCCCTGGTGTCTGACGGCGCACAGTCCATCGCACTGCTGATCTTCTCGGCGATTTTCTTCGCGTTCGTGCTGTTCTTCTCGCTCCGGCCCGGCAAGATCACGGTTTGGATCGGCAAGATCATCAACCCCATCTTCCTGATCTTCCTCGCGATCCTCGTCATCGCAGCGCTCATTCATCCGGGCGCGTCCGTCGCCTCGGTCGCCCCCACGGAGGCCTACGCGACCAAAACCAGCGCCTTCTTCGCCTCCTTCATCGAGGGCTACGGCACCATGGACGCCATCGCGGGCCTCGCTTTCGGGATTGTGGTCATCGACGTCATCCGCCGCATGGGCGTGGAGCAGGACGATGCCGTCGCGGCGGATGTCCTCGGCTCCGGCGCGCTGACCGGCCTGCTCATGGCGCTCATCTATGTCCTCACGATCCTCATGGGCACTCAGTCGCGCGGCCTGTTTGAGATCTCGGAAAACGGCGGCATCGCCCTCACGCAGATCGCGAGCCATTATTTTGGCGGCATCGGTCAGATCATCCTTGCCATCACCATCACCTTTGCCTGCCTCAAGACCTCCATCGGTCTTGTCACGTCCTGCGGGGAGGCATTTACCAAGATGACGCACGGCAAGATCGGCTACAAGGCCTGGGCCATCCTGTTCACGGTTTTCTCCTTCGCGGTGTCGAACGTCGGCCTGAGCGCCATCATCGAATATTCCATCCCCATGCTCATGCTGATCTCCCCGCCCGCCACTGCGCTGATCGTGCTGGCTTTCATCTGCAAGCGCTTCCACCACGACCGGGCCATCTATATCTCCGTCATGATCTTCACGTGGGCCGCCGCCATCTTCGATTTTATGAAAACGCTGCCCGCCTCCATCCGTACTGCGCTGCACCTCGACGCGGCGGTCGACTTCGCCAGGGGCTTCCTCCCGCTGTTCGACCAGAACCTCGGCTGGCTCATCCCCGCGATCATTGGCTTTGCCATCGGACTTGTCCTCCACTGCTCGAAGCGCGCAAAGACCCGCTGAGCAGATGCTCCTACTGTCTGCCCGCCCGTCTGAGCTTCCTTCCCTGCCGCCCGTGCACGGCCATCATGTCTGCACCCCGCATTTGCCAAGCCGCAAATGCGGGGTGCTTTCTGTCATTCCGCGAGACGCGAAAAATTCCCCCTTGTCTTTCCGGCTGTTTTCCTATAAAATATATTTATCTATGCCATGAGGAGGCATGTTATCTATGCAATGGATCGAAGTAACCATCAAAACGACCTCCGCCGCCATCGACCTGGTCTGTGACCGGCTGACCGTTTTGGGATTCGACAGCTTTATCATCGACGACCAGCAGGATTTCGAGCGGTTTTTGGAAGAAAACCACCAGTACTGGGATTATGTCGATGAAGATCTCGAGCAGAAAATGCAGGGTCTTTCCCAGATCCGCCTCTATTTGGAGGACAGCGCCGCAGCGCCGGAGCAGATCAGCACGCTTCGCGACGATCTGGCCGTCCTCCGGCGCGACTATCCCGCCGTCGACTTCGGCTCGCTTGAGGTCGCGCTCGCCAACGTCCGCGATGAGGACTGGGAAAACAACTGGAAACAATATTATAAGCCGCTCGCCATCGGCGAGAAGCTGCTTGTTGTGCCCGAATGGCTCAACCCCGAAAACCCGGAGAACCGCGTCGTTGTCCTGCTCGACCCCGGCATGATCTTCGGCACCGGCGCGCACGCCTCCACGCAGATGTGCATGCGCGAGCTGGAGCGTGCCATTCAGGGCGGCGAACAGGTGCTCGACCTCGGCTCCGGCTCCGGCATCCTCTCCATCACGGCGCTCCTCCTCGGCGCCAGCCACGCCACCGGCGTCGACATCGACCCCAAAGCCGAGGACATCGCCCGGCAGAACGCCGCCATCAACCAGATCTTTGCCGACCGCTTCACCGCGCTCACCGGCGACGTCATCGGCG
>USDP01000112.1 GCA_900553545.1 uncultured Eubacteriales bacterium
CGGAGCGGCAGGCGCGGGACATCGCGGCGGGACGGTTCCATGCGGTCGATCCCGGAGGGGATGCGCTGCTCGGCAAGCTGTGCCGCAAGGCGCGGACGGAGCGGCTGCGGGCGAAGACCATCGTGGACTATACACGCGAGCCCTTCGTCTACGGGCCGGGCAATGTGCGCGTGACGCTGGATGAGGACATCCGGACGGGCCTTTCGTGCGTGGATTTTTTGGATCCGGGCTGCGTCACGGTTCCCGCGCCGGACGCAAGACCGCTGATGGAGGTCAAATGGGATGCGTTTTTGCCGGACATCATCCGGGACGCCGTGCAGCTGCCGGGGCGGCAGGTGGGCGCGTTTTCGAAATATGCGGCATGCAGAATGTATGATTAAGGAGGAAACATCATGAGTTTCAGCGATATTTTCAAGTCCAGCTTTCTGGAGAACGTCACCGCGGTCAGTCTGCCGGATATGCTCATCGCGTTGGCGCTGTCGTTCGGCGTGGGCCTGTTCATCTTTCTCATCTATAAGAAGACCTATCAGGGCGTGATGTATTCGAGCGGCTTCGGCGTGACGCTGCTGGCGCTGACGATGATCACGACGCTGGTCATCCTCGCGGTAACGTCGAACGTGGTGCTGTCGCTCGGCATGGTCGGCGCGCTGTCCATCGTCCGGTTCCGCACGGCCATCAAGGAGCCGCTGGATCTGGCATTTTTGTTCTGGTCGATCGCGGCGGGTATCGTGCTGGCCGCGGGCTTCATCCCGTTGGCCGTCATCGGCAGCGCGATCATCGGCGTCATTCTGCTGCTCTTCGTCAACCGGAAGAGCCATGTGAATCCGTATATCCTCGTGCTCCAGTGCGCGGACAGCGCGACGGAGGCGACGGCGAAGGCGTATCTCGAGACGAAGACGCAGCGCTGCGTCCTCAAGAGCAAGGCCGTGCAGGCGGGGAACATCGAGCTGAATCTCGAGCTGCGCCTGAAGTCCGACAACACGGATTTCATCAATGAGCTGTCGGCAATGGACGGCGTGACGAGCGCGGCATTGGTCTCCTATAACGGAGATTATATGGGATAAGGAAAGGGCGGCGGCACAATGGCAACAAGTAAAAATCTGGAGCGCGTGTGCGCGATCGTGCTGATCGTGTCGCTGCTGGCGAGCGCGGGACTGGTGTATGTCAAGGCGAACGGCGGCGAAAGCACGGGACAGACGATGGGCTATGAGAGCCGCCTGTTCGACACGTCGCGCGTACACACGATCGATATTGTGATGGACGGCTGGGACAGCTTCATCGAGAACTGCGAGTCGGAGGAGTACAGCGCCTGCGCCGTGGTGATCGACGGCGAGAGCTATAAAAACGTGGCCATCCGGGCGAAGGGCAACACGTCGCTGTCGAGCGTCCGGTCGCTTGGCAGCTCGCGCTACAGCTTCAAGGTGGAATTTGACCACTATGACGACACGAAGACCTATCATGGACTCGACAAGCTGAACCTCAACAACCTCATTTTCGACAACACGATGATGAAGGACTATTTGACATATCGGATGATGGCGGAATTTGGCGTGGATGCGCCGCTCTGCTCGTTCGTGTACATCACGGTCAACGGCGAGGACTTCGGGCTGTATCTGGCGGTCGAGGGCGTGGAGGATGCGTTCCTCGAACGGAATTACGGCGGCGTGGGCGAGCTCTACAAGCCGGACAGCATGAGCTTCGGCGGCGGGCGCGGCAACGGCAAGGGATTCAACATGGACAATGTGGAGTTCTACGGCGGTGAGGCGCAGAATGACACGGCGGAAACGTCGACGGAACTGACCGCATCCGGACAGAGCCGCCCGACGCCGCCGGATACGAACGGCGCGGCGTTTAATGGTGGACAGCGGCCCGATGTTTCCGGGGAAATGCCGGAGCTGCCGGACGGCGAAATGCCGACGATGCCGGAGGGCGTGACATTCGGCGGGAACGGCGGGCCGGGCGGCGGCATGGGCAGCGAGGATGTGAAGCTGCAATACATCGACGACGACCCGGACAGCTACGCGAACATCTTCGACAACGCGAAGACGGACATCTCGGAGGCGGATGAGCAGCGGCTGATTGCGTCGCTGAAAAAGCTGTCGGCCTATGAGGACTTGGAAGATGTGCTCGACACGGACGAGGTGCTGCGCTATTTCGTCGTCCACAATTTTGTGGTCAACGGGGATAGCTACACCGGCTCGATGATCCACAACTATTATCTCTATGAGCAGGATGGGAAGCTGGCGATGATCCCGTGGGACTATAACCTCGCGTTCGGGACGTTCCAGAGCAATGACGCGGATTCGGCGGTGAACGACGACATCGACGCGGTGCTTTCCGACCGGCCGATGCAGGCGTGGATCTTCTCGGATGAAGCGTATACAGCGGAATATCATGCGCTGTTTGCGGAATTTCTGGAGACGGTCGACTGGGGCGCGATCATCGACGAGGCATATACCCTGATCGCGCTGTATGTCGAAAAAGATCCGACGAAGTTCTGCACAGCGGAGGAATTTGAGACGGGCGCTGCGGTGCTGCGGACGTTCTGCCAGCTGCGGAGCGAGGCCGTGGCCGCGCAGCTCGCCGGGGAAGAGACGGCGGTCGACGCGAGCGGGCTGACGCTCTCGGACATGGGCACGATGAACAATGGCGGCGGGCGCGGCTTTGACCGTGGGAATACGGACGATACGGACGGGCAGACCCCGCCGGAGCGGCCCGATGACAGCAGCGGCTTTACGCCGCCGGACGGCATGGACGGGAATTTCAGTCCGCCGGACGGCACGGCTCAGAGCTTCAGCCCGCCGGGCGGCGGAAGCAGCGATACGCCCGCGCAGGACAGCGCGGGCGGGACATCCGGCTGGATTTGGCTGGGCATCAGCGCGGCGGTGCTGCTGGCGGCGATCATGGTTGCGGTGGGGTTCCGCAAGAGAAGATAACAAACCGCCCTTGCCGCGTATGGCAAGGGCGGTTTTTGAATGATAATCATTTGCCGGAATCGAAGTCGGACTGCGTATAGGTGCGCAGATGGGCGATGGTATCGGTCATGGCGGCGTTCAGCGAAGGGAAGAGATTTGTGGTGATGGCGGTACGGACGGGGAGGATCTCATAGCGGGGAGCGGCGTCCTCGCCGTGGTCGGCAAAGTAGGTCGGGGTATAGCTGACGCCGGAGAGGGCCGTTTCGCCGGTCTCGCCGTTTTTGGTGAACGAGAGGTTCAGCACGACACCGTCGCGGCAGTTTGTGGCGACGGAGGAGTCCATCGTGGAATAGAAATTGCCGAGGCTGTAGGCGACGAAGCAGGTCTTGTCCTTGCCAGCGTCGGTGGTGACGGAGCGGGTCTCCATCGGGCCGACAATATGAGAATGGGTACCGATGATGGCGTCAACACCGCCCGCAAAGAGCAGATTTGCGATGCGCTCTTGCGAGGCGGTGACGGACCGGTCGGACTCGCTGCCCCAGTGGAGCATGGCGAGGATGACGTCGGGCTGGAGGGCGTTGGCCGCGTCGAGCGAGCGGTTGATGGCGTCAGTCGCGATCTTATCAAAATCGGTCGCGTAGTCGGTATAGAGCAGATCGACCGCGTACTCCGAGCCGTGCGGCAGGCTGAGACCGCCGAGACCCTTCGTATAACCGAGGATGGCCACGCGGAGTCCGGAGACATTGCGGAGCAGGACGCCTTCGTTTGCCGATTTGTCGCTGCTTGCAGCATAGGTGCCGACGTGGTCGATGCCGGCGGCGTTTAAGTATCGGATGGTGCTTTGCAGGCCGGAGAGGCCGTTTTGGATGGAGGCGGAGTTCGCCGTCTGGACGACGTCGAAGCCGACGCCCGCGAGGGCCATGGCGAGAGATTCCGGCGCGCTGCCGGTGGCGGAGCCGTAGGGTTCGCCCGCGAAGTTCAGCTCGAGATTGCCGAGCGTGAGATCGGCGGAGCCGGTCATGCCCGCGACGGCGGCAAAGCTGCGCGAGAAGTCGTATGTCCCATTTTCCTGCAAGGCGGCGGCGAGCAGGTCGTCGTCGATCATGATGTCGCCGACGGCGGCGACGGTGATGGTCAGGTCTGGTTCCGTTGTGATTTGATTGGATGCCGCCTTGGACGCGGAGGGCTGATTGGCGGCGGTCTTGTCGGCGCGGCAGCCGCGGAAGATCAGCACGGCGGAGAGCACCGCGATGATGAGCAGGACGAAGAGCACAAGGCGGATCTGCACGCGCTGGCGCTTGCGCTGCTCGAGCCGGCGCAGGCGGCGCGCCTCGGCCAGCTGCTCTTGCTGGTTGAAATCGGTCTGGGGCATGGGAGCCTCCTTATAAAATGTAAATTCTTTGTTACGAAGTGCGGAAAGTTGTAACGGTCAGGTGAAGAAAAAATCCGGTTTTCCGGGGAAACCCGGAAATCGACCGGCGATTTTGCACTATTATACACCAAATGCGCGAAATACGCAAGGAAATTCGAAAAAGGCGGCACACTTGGCGGATGGGAAAAAATGTGCTATAATTAACGCGATATTGCTCGAAAGGAAGCAGAGGGATGCGCGAGGAACGGCGAAAAAGGAGAAAACGGCAGCAGATCATCACGCTTGTGGTGTGTGCGCTGGTGCTGGCGGCGCTGATCTGGGGGATCGCGACGGTGGTGCGAAAGCTGACGAATTACGGCAACCGCAGCATTGCAAGCAGCCAGAGCGACATACAGGAGGACCAACCTACTGACACGAGCACGGCAGACCAGACCGTGGAAGACCGGTTTGCGGGCGTGGCGCGAAACAGCTACGACGCGGCGGGCTTTTATAAGGAGGATGGATTTCTGCGGTACGGCGACGGGACGCTGGGCAGTGAGGTCGGCGTGGACATTTCGTCGCACCAGCAGAGTGTCGACTGGGAGGCCGTGAAGGCGGCGGGCGTGGATTTCGCGATTTTGCGCGCGGGCTACCGCGGGTATACCGAGGGCGCCATTCAGGAGGACGAGACGTTTCTGACGAATCTCGCGGCGGCGAAGGCCGCGGGGCTGAAGGTCGGGGTCTACTTCTTCTCACAGGCGCTGGATAAGGCCGAGGCTGTGGAGGAGGCGGAATTTGTGCTGAATCTGCTGGACGGCGCGGAGCTGGATTACCCGATCTTCTTCGACTGGGAGGACATCGAGGCCGAGGCGCGGACGGACGGCATGGACTCGGTTACGCTGACGGCGTGCGCCGTGGCGTTCTGCAAGCGTGTGGAGCTAAATGGCTATCGCGCGGGTGTGTATTTCAACCAGCGGTTCGGCTTTGAGGAATTTGATCTGCGGGATTTGCAGGATTATGAGCTGTGGCTGGCGGAATATGCGCTGTCGCCGAGCTTCCCGTATCATTTTGATGTGTGGCAATACGCAAACGACGGGATGCTCTCGGGCGTGGACGGGCCGGTCGATCTGAATCTGGCGTTTGTGGAGAGCAGGACGGCGGAATAAGGCGCAGCGTCCCCGCCGCAGCGGACAATCCAGAATAGAAGCATCACTCCAATTCGGTCTCCATGAAGATCCACGGGATTGCCACACCAGTGTGCGCACTGGTTCGCAACGACGCCTCTGTTTTGTTTTTTGGGCGGCCATAGGCCG